>JASHOK010000069.1 GCA_030041175.1 Thermoplasmata archaeon
GGCGCCACAGGCGGGACGAGTGCAGGGTCTCGCCGATGAACGTCTCGGGACTGAACAGGCAGATGAACGGGAACTCCGCGCTCGAGGCCGTGTCTCCATCCCGGATGCGAATCGACTCCACGTGGTCCAGCTGATCGGCCGCGTAGCGGGCCATCACGTTGCTGATGCCCGGGTCCTCTCCGAAGCCGATGACACCGGTGACGCCCGCGTCGCGCCACCTGGGTCCGTCGACGTACGGGTCCGAGCTGTCGGCGGCCAGGTCGATGTAGTTGACCCCGGCTTCCCGTGCCGCCGCTTGGATGGCGGCATTGAAGCGCGGAATGGCCGCGTTGATCACGACGGCCGCGCCCTCGATAGCCCGGGTGACTGCCGCCACGTCTCCCGCGTCCAGACCGATGGCCCGTGCCTTGCCTCCCGGCAGGGCGGCCGCCGTTCGGGCCGCCAGCGGCGCATCCACGTCGGCCAGGACGACTTCCGCCACCCGCGGGTCCGCGGCCAGGTGGCGCGCGATGACGGTTCCCACGGCGCCGGACCCGATCTGGGCGATCTTCACTCGAGGAGAAATGCTACCAATCCTCGGGCGGCGCCGTACCCGGGCCCTTCATAACGTGCCGGAGGGGGGACCGCCGGTCCCGGGGGGGATATACCCCCCCTCGCGAATCACCCCCGCCCCCGTCCCGGGGCACCCGTCAGGTGCCGTACTCGGTATTGCACTCCAGGTTCCAGGCCGGCAGACAGCTGCCGATCGGGTTCGGCACCAGCCCATGGACGTTCACGTTGTAGACGGCGAACAGGTTGGGAATCACCAGCCAGACATCGGTGTAGTTCTGCGCCAGGGTCGTCTCCATCGTGGCGTAGTCCTGGGCCGCCTTCGTGGCGTTGTGCTCGCCGGCGGCCTGCAGAGAGAGGGTGTCCATCGCCGGGTTGTCGTAGCCGCCCATGCACTGGTTCGCCGACCCCCAGCTGAGGACGTTGTTGAGCGTCCAGTCGTCCGGTGAGATCCAGTCGGAGGTGTAGAACTCCCAGCCGAAGGGGTAGGGACCGCCGTTGGCCGTGCTCTGCGCCTCGCAGACGTTCGTGGTCCCGTCGTAGCTCTCGAGGGTGTAGTAGGTGTTAAGCGGAAGCGCTTCGGGGTTGATCGTGATCCCGATCTTCGCGAGGTCCTGCTCGATGAGGTAGGAGGCGAAGTCGAAGTCCGGGCTCGGGCCCACGTACACGAAGTTGATCGTCAACGGATAGGGGTGGCCGATCGGCCATGGGGAGTCGTTCATCTCCTGCATCGCGAGCGCGAGGTCGTAAGTGTAGTTCGAGTTCGGCAGATTGGCGGTGTTGTAGTCCGGATATCCGGGAGGCACCGGTCCGACCCAGGGGTAGGCGTAGCCACCGAACGCCTCGGTGATGATCTGCTGCACGTTGATCGCGTGCGTGATCGCGGCCCGAACGGACAGGTTGTTGAACGGCTGATAGGACTGGTTCATGTAGAGCCACCAGCCGCCGTTGGTGGTCGAGTAGGCGAGTGGCAGCGGGTCGACCACCACGCAGGCAACGCCGGCGAGGTCGTGGACGGTGTCCGGACCCAGGTAGGCGAACGACGCACCGGCCACGGCGCCGGTCTTGAGATTCTGAACGTTGATCGCCGGGTCTTCCTGGAAGCTGATCTCGATGGAGGTCTTGGCCGGCTGGATGTTGTTGTTCCAGGGCTCCTCGGCCGCGAGCTTCGTGGCCCAGTAGTTCGTGCTCGGCGAGAAGGAGATGCTGCTGCCCGGGGTCCAGAGCTCCAGGACGTACGGCCCGGTGCCCATCATGTGGTTCTGGAGGTACCCGTTGGTCTCCCCGTACTGTACGCCGCCGTTGTCCTGTACGAACTTGGGGTCGACGGCCGTCGCCCCCACGCTCGAGATCTCGGCGAGGAGGTACGTGTAGGCCACGGTCGTGTTGAGGTCGATGTACCCGTAGCCGAGGTTGAGCTCGATCGTCGAGGCGTTGATGACCTGGAACGACTGGTTCGAGGCCATCATCACACTGGTCTGGTTGCCGGTGGGGTCGAAGAAGTTGAAATTGTTGAGGTCCCACAGGAGCGAGTTCTCGGCGGCCGTAGTGGCGTTGGCGGGCGAGTAGTAGCTCACGTTCGGCAGCCAGAAGTTCTCGGCCAGGAGATACTGGTCCGAGCCGAACATTGCAAGGGTCCGGTAGAGCGAGAACCACATGACGTAGGCATTCACCGGGTCCCCGTTCGAGAAGTAGATGTCCGGCTGGAGCGTGAAGTTCCAGTGCAGGCCATCCGTAGACTCGGTCCAGTTCTTGGCGAGCATCCCGGTGAAGTTCGTCGTGCTCGAGGCGTTGTACATGACGAGCGCCTGGTAGACCTGCTGGACGGCCCCCCAGTCGGGGGTGGAGTACGCCCAGTCGGGATCCAGGGTGTGCACCTGTTCGGCCTGGTCAAAGATCAGGGGATCCGTCGACTGCAGGGTGCAGCTGCTTGTCGAGGTCGAGTAGTAGTGGTAGACCCCTACGGCGGCACCCACTGTGATCAGGGCGACGACGATGGCCGAGACCCGCAGGTATCGGGGTTCCATTCTATCGCAGTCCCACGGTCGGACCGGGAACGACGTCCGAGCGGCGCGCTTAGCTCGTACCCCTTGATATAGACTCGCACGGGCGGTGCGTGCCGGCCGACGACCGTTCCCTCCGTCCGGGTCTAGGAATGAGACGCCGCGGCTGCGGCCGCCGACCCACCGGCCCGGTCAGCGAGGATCACCTGGGCGGCGTTATGGCCCGGTGCTCCGAGCACCCCGCCGCCCGGATGCGTCGCACATCCGCAGAGGTAGAGGCCCGGAACCGGCGTCCGGTAGGAGGTCCAGCCGGGGATCGGCCGGAACGAGAAGAGCTGGTCCGGCGTGATGTCGCCCTGATCGATGTTGCCTCCGGTCATTCCGAGGTCGCGCTCGATGTCCTGGGGAGTCACGACCTGCCAGGCTCGAACGACCTGCCGGATGTCCGGCGCATACTCTTCCAGCGTCGCGAGCACGGTCTCGGCCACCTCCGCGCGGACCTCGTCCCACTCGCGGTTCCGTAGCCGGGTCGGGGCATACTCCACGAAGCAGGTCATCGTGTGCTTGCCGGGTGGCGCCACGGAGGGGTCGAGGACGCTCTGGTGATAGATGTCGATGTACGGGCGAGTCGAGAACCGGCCGTACTTCGCCTCGTCAAAGGCGTGTTCGAGATAGTCCACCGAGGGGGCGATGTCGAGCGCCCCCGCCAGCCGGGACGAGTCGGCGGCGGCGGTGTAGTGGGGCAGTCGGTCGAGGGCCGCGTTGAACTTGAGACAGGCGCCTTCGCTCCGGATCTTCCGGACGCGCGTCCGGAATCCCTCGTCGACCGCCGTCTCCGGGAGCAGACGCAGGAACGTCTGCTTCAGGTCGAGCGAGGACACCACGATGGGAGCCCGGTGAACCGCGCCGGAGTCGGTGGTCACGCCGGCCACGCGCCCGCCCTGAAGGAGGATCTCGCGGACACCGTCCCCGGTGAGAATCTGGGCCCCATGCTGCGCGGCCGACCGAGCCATGGCCTGCGTGATGCCGCCCATACCCCCCTGGGCGAGTCCCCAGATGCGTCGGTGACCGTCCAGGATCCCGACGTTGTTATGGGCCAGAATGTAGGCCGTTCCCGGCGTGCGCGGTCCGGCAAAGGTGCCGATGATCGAGGAGGAGGCGAGGACGCCCTTGAGCTCCTCGCACTCGAACCAGCCGTCGAGCAGGTCTGCGGCACTCTGGAGGAACAGCTCCTTCAACAGCACCTGGGGGTCGCCACCCGTCCAGGAACCCAGCATTTCGCCGAGAGGCACCGGGGGTGCCAACAGGATCGGCTCGATCTGGTCGAGCACGGAGTCCCACCAGGCCAGGTACTTCGGATACGCGGCAGCGTCCCGCGTCGAAAACCGGGCGATCTCCTGCTGGGTCTTCTCCTCGTCCAGCCAGAACGTGAGGGACCGGCCGTCCGGGAACGGAGAGAAACCCTGGGGGTCGCAGAGGATCGGTCGGTAGCCGAACCGCTTGAGCTCCAGGTCCTCGACGACCTGGGGGCGGAGCAGACCGGCCGCGTAGCCAAAGGTGCTGATCTTGAAACCGGGCCACGGCTCTTCGGTGACGCTCGCCCCTCCGACGACGCCGCGCTTCTCCAGGACGAGTACTCGGGCCCCGGCCCGGGCGAGATACCCGGCCGTGACCAGGCCGTTGTGTCCTCCACCGATGATGATCGCGTCGAAGTCCGCCATCTCTCGTACCCACCGTGGGAGGCTCCGACCGCGCGCCCCCGGGCTTCAGTCGCGGGCCGGGTCCAGGAGTCCCATCTGGTGGAGATAGTACTGGTCGATCGCGTGGACGGTGTCCTCTTCGGTGCTGTAACGCCCCTGGTCGTAGGCGACCGTCTTCGAACCGAGATGGGCCATCTCGCAGATGTGCCAGTCCTGCCGGTTCGTGGTCTCCCAGAAGTCCATGGCGTCCACCGCGGGATCCGGCTCGTCGCGGTCGACGTAGAGGTCGAACATGAGCCGGGTGCGGTCCGGGCCGAGCGGCTGGAACCAGTCGAGCGTGATGTAGTCCGTGGAGAAGGCCAGGAAGTTCGCCGGGAAGAGCACATAGTAGTAGACCCGTCGTAGATCCTCGGCCGACAATCCGGGAAACCGCTGGCGGGCACTCCGACCCGTCGGCGTGAGCGTCTCTGCGCCGGGGACCATATCCATCCAGCCGCCGAAGATCGGTCCCCGGTGGATGTCCTCCTCGCCGGAGGTGTAGGGCGTGATCTTCACCAGCTGGGGATGAACGCCCGGGCAGTGGTAGCACTCGTTGGCGTTCTGGAGCACGAGCTTCCAGTTCGCCGCGATCTCGTACGTGACCCGATGGGCCCGGCGGAGCCGCTCCAGCGGGAAGGGGCGGGCCCGCTCCACGAGCGCGCCCAGATGCTGGGACAACGGCGGCGCGGCCGGGTCGAGATTCACCCAGAGGAAGCCCCGCCAGGTCTCGAGGGCGACCGGGTGGAGCCCGTAGTCGCGCTTGTCGAAGTTCTCCACTCCGTTCATGTGCGGAGCCCCGCGAAGCTGGCCCGAGAGGTCGTACGTCCATGCGTGGTACGGACATTGGAGGTTCGAGAGGCCGGTGCCCGCGCACTCCTCCACGAGACGAGTACCCCGGTGCCGGCAGACGTTGTGGAAGGCTCGGAGGACCCCCTCCTTGTCCCGAACGATCACGACCCCCGAGCCGCCGACCTCGACGGTGAGGAATCCCCCGGGACCGACGACCTCGTCCTCCCGGCCAACACAGGTCCAGGTCCGGTAGAACAGGCGCCGGAGCTCCTCGGCATACAAGGACGGATCGGAGAACGTCCAGCCGGGAAGCGTCGCGGCTGCTCGAACCGGTCGGTCGACCGACCGGAACCCCGGAGCCGCGCGCCGCTCCGGAGGCGCCGAGGGGGGTGCCGAGGGACGGACCGCGCTGCTCATGGGACCTCGTTAGGGCGCCGGTCGGCCCATCTGCTCCGTGTAGTACGCATCGAAGTCCCAGACCAGGGTCTCCTGCTCGGAGTACCGGCCGCCATGCCAGTTCCTCGACTGCGTGCCCTTCTGCGCGAGCTCGCAGACATGCCAGTCCTGCTTGTTGATGATGTCCCAGACACCGACCGCGTCCGAGGGGTCGAAGTCCGGTCGGGCCATCACGTCGGGGTCAAAGTAGAAGCTGTTCTCGATCCGCGACCGCCCGGGAGAGATCGGCCAGGCCGTGTGGACCATGAGGTAGTCTGGGTGCAGGCTGAAGAGAGTGTTCGGCCAGAGCACGTAGTAGTAGATCCGCTTCCGGTCCTCATCGGTCATGCCGGGGAGCGGCGACCGGCGCGTGTAGCCGGTCATCGTCATGGACGTGTAGTCGCCGGCGAATGTTTGGTAGCCGCCGGCGAACTGTCCCTCTCCCTCCGTGAAGAACGCATCGTTGTCGCCGGTCATGTACGGCGTGATCCGGTTGAGCTCGGGATGGATCGGCGCACAGTGGTAGCACTCGGAGTAGTTCTCGACGAGCAGCTTCCAGTTGGCCTCGATATCGTACGTGTGCGTGGGGCCGGGCCGGAGTTGGGCGAGCGGGAACCGGGCCATCCGGTCGAGGAAGGGACCGAGCTGCGCGCGCAGGGGCGCCGCGTTCGGATCCAGATTGATCCACAGGAACCCGGCCGCGCTCTCGACGTGCACGGGGAAGAGCCCATTGTCCTTCTTGCGGAATCCCTGGACGGCCTGCATGTGGCCAGCGCCCTGCAGCTGGCCGTCCAGGCCGTAGGTCCAGGCATGGTACGGACAGACGATTGACCGGAGCCCGGAACCGCATGGCGCCTCCAGGAGCTGGGTTCCACGGTGTCGACAGACGTTCTGGAACCCTCGGACCTGGCCCTCCTTGTCTCGGAGCAGTATGATGTCCTCCGTTCCGATCGTTCGAGTCAGGTAATCGCCGGTCTTGGGGATCTGCTCGGCGCGGCCAACGAGGAGCCAGCTCCGGTAGTAGAACCGGTCCAGTTCCGTGCGCAGCACACCCTCGTCCTGGTAGACGTGCCCATCGGGGGTGGTGCCGGTGAGGTG
>JASHOK010000070.1 GCA_030041175.1 Thermoplasmata archaeon
CAATGGGAACCCGCCGGCCATATTCGATGTCGGCGACCGGTCTTACTTCCGCGTAACGGTCGGGCGTAAACCCTCGCAGCGTCGGTCCGGTGACCCGAGACCCGACTAAGTCGGCGGACCTAACTCGCAAAGTGCCACGGCCCGACCGCTACAGGTCGCAAACAAGAGCCGACGGTCGGCCGGAGAAACCTCTGTCGGAAGCCTCGAAGCTAGGCTGGACTGTCTGTTCCTCTCGAAAATCCGGTGGAGCGATTCCCTGACCCGCGTGCAGACAGTCTCGGGATCAACTACCCTCAAGCGTTAGACCGCTCCAGCCTCCAAAGCTTCTATCCTCCTAAACGCGGTGCGGTGCCGAGGTGAGCCTATGTCCGGATCTGCTAATACCCAGAAAGAAGCCGGCGTTTCCGTCTCTGCGGTTCAACTGTCCATCTCGCTTTCAACAATCATTGCGTCTATCTGGGCGGGTATATGGGGCTTCAACTGGGCAGCGAGTCATCTGACCGGTGGTGGGCTGTTCATCGCGATATTAATCGGACTTGCTGTAGGCTCCTTGCTGACTTTCCGCTTTGTAGAACGTTCTTTCGATACAGTCGACGGGGTGGAACAGCTTTACTACCGGGCGATTGCTGCGGCCGCCAACGCCGGACAGGACTTCAAGTCCATCCCGATCCCAAACGTTGTGCTTAAAGCACAAATGCGGGCGAGATAACACGCCCACATCTAGGTCTCGATCGACCTCCCGCGTGTGGCTAGCGTGAAGCGGCTTGCATAATGGCGCCGGCTTGAGCGGCGTGTGCAACGGTCGTTGCACCGAACGTCCGAGCTTAGCCAGGCCTCGGGAATTGGGACAGGCGTTCCGCTTGGCGCGCGGAGAGTACGTAGTGCGGAGAACCCCAGTAACCCTTCACGTAAACTTTGGCCCAGCCGGAGCGGTCAAACGGCGTCTTGTTGCCGGGCGGTCGCGGGTCGCGCTTAACCGCCGTGATCTCATCCCAGGCGTAGGATACCTGGCCCAAACCCAGATCAAGGATTAGACCCCTCTGCGAGATTCCTAAGAGCCGTACGGCGGGAAGAAAAGACAGGGCGCGGCTCACCACAAGCCCGGCGACGAGAAGGCCCACCTCCAGGAAGATGAGGTTCCGGGGGAGGGAAGCAGACGGGTTGGAAAGATGGAGTACAATCTCGACCGCGATAGTCACCCCGGCCCCCCCAATTAGACCGAAGGGAACTCCCCACCGAATGGCCCTCCAACCCGTGTCTCCCTTTACCCACTCGATGGATGGGACCTCGGCGGTCTCCACGGATCACCCGACCGACCAGGTGCACATTATCGCTTGCACGAGCTCGGGGGGGTGCAACGCTCTTTGCGCCTTCCTGACGATGACGGGGAACCTCCAAGAGCCCGACGCTTCAAAGTAGACGAAGCGATTCTCCGGCATGAGCGCCCGTCGTCAGTTGCGCCCGCTACCCTCAGTCCACATTGAGTTGTTCGTCACCCGGCGCTCGGACAGGCCTCGCGTTCGAAGCGGTTCCAAGCTTCTCTATTCACTGGCCCGACGTGCTACGCAGAGCGCAGGAGGCTCCGGGCCCCACTTGTTCCTCCTGGAAAGCCGCCCCCGCGCCCGGCGAAGGCCCGAGAACCTGAGGGATGCCATCGGCGCGCAATCCGGCAAGGACGTCTGGCTGGAACTGACGTCCTAGCGTAGCGTGAAGAGTAGGCGTCGGATCCTTAACCGGCTCTCGGCGAATCCTCAGGTCTTCCGGCTGGCGGGGGCCGTCGAGAATCTCAATCTGAGACGTAAGCGCGCGTGGACCTTGGCTACCGGGGCCTGGGAGCTGCGCTAGAAGCCGGCTGCAGTGGTCCCTGCGGCCGCTCCTTCGATGGTTAGGCCTGGTGCTTGCAAGGGAAGGTCGAGAGGTCGGCCCACTTGTTCAGTTCTTCGCGGAAGACTACGGTGTAGAAGCCGGACTCCTTCAGCACCATCGACCGGACATGGGCGATCGCCTTCGCACAGGGTGTGCAGGACGTCACTGGGTGGCCGTCAATCTTTGTGATGTTCGGGCAGTCAAGTGGACGCGGATCAGCATCCACCAGGAGGGCAGCTAGGGGCCCGGAGTTGCCTTTGATGTCTTCCCTCGCAGCTTCGTGCCAGACACAATCCACTGGTGACATTCAACCCCCGCCCCGCTGCCTGTGGAGGCCGAGCCCGCCAGGAGTGTCAGGGATTCCTGTGGGGCGCGACCACAAGGACCGGCTGCTCTAGAACCATCGACCTAAGGTCGGATACACTTTCGCATCCGGCAAAGGGTGCAATCCTTGCGGCATCCACGCCGACAGCGAGGACTCTACCGGGAAAGCCGGCCGGCTAACGAGCTCCCCTGCAAAACTCACGGGTCCCTTCGCTTCCCCTCCTGCTACAAATAGGCGGGAGCGAGTTCGATGCCTTGGGAGGGTGGGCGGAAATGGTCTACGTCAAGGACGAGGGCAGCGTGTTCGATGCGCCGATCGACTTCGTCTGGAAGTACATTTACGGTGGCGCCGACCACGACTCGGCGCACAAGACCACCCGGAATCCCACGTTTGCCAAGGTTTCCGACATCACTTTCCTCTATGGCTCCGAGCGGCTCCTTCGCGGCAAGTGGGCGCCCGACAAGTTTCGGATCTCGATGTTTCCGCCCGTCTCGGTGGTCACTGAGTGGGTCGAGGGGGTCCTCGCCGGCTCGACCTTCGTGTACCTGTACTCGCCGCAAGGGAGGAAGACCCGGATAGACGTCTACGGAGAATTTACCTCGAAGACCCTGCCGGCGGGCGAGGTCGAGGCCACCGCGCGGGAGTTCCTGGAGTTAGAATTTGCAGCGGACGCACCGGCGATCCGCGATGCGTTCCGGAGGCAGGGGAAGCCCCCGACGGCGTGAAGCGGAAGCGCGGCTTGGCGCCGTCACCGCCCCGGAAGACGGGACCTTAAAGCGACTCCCGTCTTGGTGCCCGCGATGGCGGGAATCCGGCTTCGACCGCTCGGAAAGTCCGGACTGAAGGTCGCGTCTCTGGCCCTCGGTGGAAACGTCTTCGGGTGGACCGTCGACCGCGCGACGGGCTTCCGGGTACTCGACGCATTCGTCGACGCCGGATTCAATCTGATTGACACGGCGGACACCTACTCAATCTGGATTGGGGGCCATCATGGTGGGGAGTCCGAGTCACTGATCGGGGACTGGCTTCACGAGAGCGGCCACCGGGACGACGTGGTCCTAGCCACGAAGGTTGGAATGGATATGGGCCCGGGCGGGAAGGGCCTCTCGGAAGCCCACATCCGAAAGTCGATGGATGAGTCGCTCGACCGACTTCGCACGGACCACGTCGATCTTTACCAGGCGCACATCGACGACAAGACCGTCCCTCTCGATGAGACTCTCGGTACCTTCTCCGATCTTGTAGAACAGGGCAAGGCCCGCTCGATTGGTGCGTCCAACTTCGAGGCCGATCGGCTCGAAGAGGCCCTTCAATTGAGTAAGGACCGGGGCTTCCCGCGGTACGAAACCCTTCAACCGAACTACAACCTGATCGACCGGGAACCCTTCGAATCCTCGTTGGAACCGGTGTGCAGGACCCAGGAGCTCTCGGTCATCGCATATCGCGGCTTGGCATCGGGTTTCCTTACCGGAAAGTATCGATCGGAACAGGACTCCAAGAAGAGCCCGCGCGGCGCGCGAGTGGTTAAGAATCTCAACGATCGAGGACTCCGAGTTCTGGCTGCGCTCGACTCAGTAGCGGCCCGTCTCGACGCTCGGCCCGCCGCGGTGGCGTTGGCGTGGCTCATGTCTCGACCTACGGTGGCCGCTCCGATCGCGAGCGCTACGTCGGTGGAGCAGGTTCAAGAGCTGATCGCGGCCGCCTCGATTACCCTGGACGCGGCGGCACTCTCCGAACTGGACCAGGCAAGTCGCGTCGGATAGGCGGGCACTACTCTAGGATGGAACGCCGCGGCATAGCCCGTGGCTTCCGACGGGTGGCGGAGACCAGCTCGAGCCGGAGCCATTTGCTCGTTTCCAGCGCGTCCGCGACCCTGCGAGCCCGCAGTTGCTCGGCCAGCCGGAGAATCTCCGCACGGATCAGGTCCGCATTCGCCGGCGGAGCGCTGCTCGCGTTGAGAAGTGCGCGGCTCTGCGCCAGCTCGTGGCCGATGCGAGGCACCAAGAGATGCCAGAGGAAGGACTTAGTTTGAAGGACCTGACGCTCCACGGGGTCGGGCTCCGGGCGGCCCGAGACACGCAGGGACTCGGCCACCTGCCGGAGGACGGAAGGCGCTACTCCTCCGAGGGCGTTGAGTTCGCGCACGATCTGCCCTGTTTCCGCAATCTCCGTCTGGATGCGGCTCCACGCGGCCCGGAGAGAAGTCAGCTCCCGGTCAGCATCCTCGAGGTGGGCATCAGCCCGACGAATGTCGCCCTCGCGAAGGGCCCGGCGAAACCCGGTGAGCGCTGCGTCGACCTTGGCGGTCCCGGACCGGGAGGAAATCAGATCTCGTCCCCGGCAGAGCTCCCGATAGCGGTCGAGGAGCCCCCCGACGATGATCGGGGTGAGTTCGCGCCGTACTTTCCAGGCTTCGTGAGCGTCGCCTTGGGCTCGGGCGACATCGAGATCGTTCGAGAGGGCCGAAACGTCCAGTCCGAGCCCTTGCCCCACCTCGAGGAGCTCGTCAGTCATACCTTGGGTACGTCTGGCCATGATGTCGAGTCCTGCCGAGGCGTCCGCGGACTTCCGCACGTCCGCATCGGGTGGGGAGTGGGCAGGCTTCGGGGCGGCGGGCTCTGCCTCTAGCGGAGCGCTTGCGGCGGAGACGGGCTCCGACTCAGACGGCTCGCCACCGATCTTGGCCTCTTGGAAATCTCCGAAGAGATCGGCGGGCAATCCGCAGACCGCACACGACGGGCCCTCCAGCGGACCTTCGGCTCCGCAGACCGGACAGTTCTCCATCCTTCCCCCTCGAGGCGGGCCGCAGGGACCCCCGGAGGTCCAGAATTAGTAGATCCGCTGCGTGAGGCCGCCTTCGACGCGTTGGTCAGTGCGTACAGATATGCATCGGAAGGCGTAAGAAACCCTCGGGCGCCCGATCCCGGCCCACCCCACTCGATTTCGGCCGACAGGGCGCGGCCGTGCGACTTCCCGGCACCCGGGCCTGTCCCGCTTCGCAGCCTGGGGTCCCAAGCCCCGTGGTAGCTATGCTGCGCCAGCCACAGACAGGGACCGAACGAGTACGGCGGGTGTGGATACGCCTTCGACCAGCCGGGGAGTGGACCCGATAGCGCCCACGTTCGCGAGGAGGGACGGTTGTCCAGGAGGCGCTAGGACAACCCCTCCGACCGTACCCCCTCGGATAGGCTCGGCGATCTTGCCATTCCGGATTCGGTACCCGATCCGGACCTCCCCCCCAAAGGCGCCGGAGAGGGGATC
>JASHOK010000071.1 GCA_030041175.1 Thermoplasmata archaeon
CACCTCCACTCCGACCATGTCGCCGGTCTGTTCGACCTCCTGCTGCATACGCTCGTCACCGGCCGCACGCGCCCGCTGACGATCCTGTCGCCGCCCGGACTGCGGGGGCTGATCCGGGCCATGGTCGAGGTCCACGGTACCGTCGTGGACCCTGCCACGCTCTACGAGCTCCGGATCCTGGAAGGGGATCGACTGGAAACGACGGTGGGCCGGTGGAAGATTCGCTCGGTCCCCCTCGACCACACCGTGCTCGACGTGGGCTTCCTGTTGACCACGGACGGATTCTCCCTGTTCTATTCCGGAGACACTCGCGAGCCCTCCGCCGCGCGGGACGTCCGCGCCGACTACCTGGTCCACGAGGCGACGTACCCCGATCGCCTCGCGAACCTGGCTCGGGAGTACGGACACAGTACCTCCTCGGGAGCCGCCGACGCGGCGGTGGCCATGGGGGCGCGGCACTTGCTGATCAACCACGTGGGGGACGAGCCCGACGCGGGTAGCGAGATCGCTCGCGAGGCCCGCCGCGTCTTCCCCGACAGCGTCGTTACCGAAGATGGTCTCCGGCTCGACCTCTGAGTCCTCGTGGCGCGGACCCGGGTCGGGGCCTGCCCGCGAGGGACCGAGCGGTTAGGATCTACCCGGCCGCGTCGACGCGGCGGAGCACCCGGAGTGCCTGCAGAGTGATCCACTTGCTGGGCTGCCCGGCGGGCTCGAGCACCAGAGGCTTGATCTTCTTCCCGTGCAGGTCGATCTGAGTCGCCGCCCCAAAGTCCGGATGAACTTTGTCCAGAAGCCAGCGACCGTCGCTCCGGCGCTTGCGTTGAAGGACCGCCAGCGCAGGCCGGAGGCGCCGGTCGCCCCCGTAGCCAAGTCGCGTGAGGACGTCGAGACCGACCAGCAGGTCGTAGAAGTAGTGCGTCGGATAGTGAAAGCGGAACCAGGGCGGATACCGGTGGCCCTCCCGGAAGAGGCTCCGCTCGAGGTAGAACTCCGCACCCCGGGAGATGGCCCGTTTCATCCGGGCCGAGCGCTTCGTCGTTGGGACCGCGGCGAAGGCAGCGAGCGCCTCCCAGCAGTCGAGAGTGCCCGGAGCGTTTTGACGACAGTTCCACCCCCCGTTCTCTCGCTGGTCGTCGAGCATCCAATCGAAGAGCATCCGGACGCGGCGGTCCTCCCCGTACCCGAACCGGGTCAGCGTCCGGGCCACGTTGCCCACGGCGCAGACCTCTTCGTGGAAGAAGTTGAACGGCGAGGAGAGTTGCAGCTTGTACTCGAAGATGCGCTCGGCGAGGCGCCGGATGCGAGGGTGGCTCGACGTCAGTCCCAGGTCGGCGAGCACGATGGCTCGCCAGATGGTCGTCCGATACTCGGGGAAGTAGAGGAACGAGAACCACTCGCGGAGCGTCTTCGGCGCCCGGCGTTCCCAGAAGCCGGCCGGTCGTTGCTGCTGGAGCATGTCGTGGGCCCAGCCGACTCGGGAGATCTGGGCGCGAGCGGCTCGAACGTCCGAGTCGTCGTCCCGCCGGCCCAAGAGATCCGTGAGCGCGTAGTATCGAACAGATGGCTGGTCCTCCTCGAGCAGCCACTCGAGGACCGGGCGGGACTGCATAGCACGAGGGAGCGCGTCCTCTGAGCTCGCCGGGTCGATAACGGTTGCAGGTCCGAGCCGCGGCCGGGCCGTTAGCGTCCGGGCGGTTCGCTCCGGCGACGCCGCAGCACGAGGACGAGAGCGACGACGATCGCCAGGACCGCTCCTACGATTCCCAGCAGCACTGCCTCTCCCTCCGCCATCGGGAGACCCAGGAGCGACGGATGGACGACCACCGTGAGGTTCGCCGACGCGCTGATCCCGCTCGAGTCCGTTACCTCGACTCCCACGCGGTAGGTGCCCGTCGCCGAGGGGGCGCAGGTCAGGTTCGCCGTGTTGGCCGTGGTGCAACCGGCGGGCAGGCCGGAGTAGGCATAGCTGAGCGGCGGGCTGCCGCCGACGGTCGACACCCGGAACGTCGTGCCGACGCCCGAGAGTACCATGGTGCTGGACGACACGAAGGCACTGATCGTCGGGCGAAGGTAGACGGCGTAGGCGAGTGTGGGCCCGACCTGGGTGTAGTGATTGGCATCGGTGACCGTCACGCTGACCTGGTAGCTTCCGGCCGCCGCAGGGGCGCACGTCACGTTCGGGAGGTCGGCTGCGTCACAGCCCGTCGGCAGGTCGTTCCAGGAATAGACGTAGCTCCCGGCTCCACCGGAGGCCTCGACGGTGAACGTGATCGTTAGATTCACATCGGTTTCCCGAGCGCCCGGGGTGGCGACGGGGAGCGTCACCGACGGGTCCGTATCGACGGTCACTGCGATGGCGCCGCTCGTCACCGATCCGCCCGAAGCGTTGGACGCCGTCACCGTGACCGAGTACTGCCCGGCCGCCGTGGGGGTACAGTTCAGGGCCTCGGTCGAGCTGGACACGCAGCCCGGTGGCAGCCCGTTCCAGGCGAAGGACAGGCCGCTCGGGCCCTGATCGACGTCCACCGTGAGGAGCAAGGTCTGGCCCACGTCGACGGACGACGGGGCCGCGCCGGCAGAGACGATGCTCAGGCCCGAGAAGATCGTGAACTCCAGCGCCGGGCTCACGAGCGAATGCCCTCCGGTCTCCCCGATGGTGAGCTCGACCGGATAGGTGCCCGAGGCCGTCGCAGTCCCGCTGCAGGTATCGAGCTGGTCCGAGTCGGAGGGGGTGCAGCTCCAGGAGCCGGGCAGGGAGTTGGACCAGTCCTCGTACGTCGCTTTGGAGTCCACGTGCTCGACCACGACCGGGTCGGAGAACTGAACGTCGACCGCCTGGCCCTCCTCGATGCTCGTGGGGGTCGCCACCGGTATGGGGAGTGTCGCATCCGTCGTGAACTCCCACCATCCGAGCAGCGATAGGCTGGAGATGTTCTGGGCCGACTGCCAGTGCGGTCCGTAGGTACTCCCGCCCGAGGCGTCCACGTACTGCAGCGTGGTGTCGCCCGGCGACATCGCGAACTCCGTCGTGCCGATGGAGTCGTAGCAGAGTGCGTCGGTCGGTGGATACCACTCGTCCGACCACGGGGTGTAGTCCACGACGTAGGCCCCAGAAGCGAACTGGTACTGGACCGTCGGCATGTCCGTGTAGGCTTCGCAGCTCGACGCCGAGGGGTCTACGATCTCCGTCATCGGACCCGTGAAGTACCCGCCGTTCGCCCCGTAGGCGAAGTAGTTGGTCGTCGGCGTCGAGCCGGGGTCCGGCTGGGTCACGCAGTTGAGGAACGCGGTTTGAGGATGCGTCAGGTCCTGCGCCGTGAAGCAGACGTCTCCGGACGAGGCCACGTAGAGGCCCAGCTGCACCTCGTCTCCGGCGGAGATCGAAAGACTGGACGTGACGCAGGGGCCGGAGAGCGACTCCTGCGCGCTGTTCCAGACCTCGTTCATCACCTCGAAGCCATCGGCACACCAATTCTCTCCCACCATGGACTGATACCAGTCGCCGGTGTTCGTCACCCCGTTGAGCTCGAAGCCGGTGATGTACGGGCTGGTCTCCACCTGCACGTCGACGTAGAGCGCAGAGTACCCGGAGAACGCGGTGCACGACCCGGTGACGCCCGAGAAGCACGCCTGGTCGAGGAACGCCCCCTCCTGCATGTAGTAGGCACAATCGTCGCAGCTAGCTTCGATTAGCGGCGTGACCGCGTGCGACGGGAACGCTACGGACGACGAGGAGCCCCCGCCGCCGCCGGCGCCTCCCGGGAGGTCGACGGGTCTCGGAAGCGCCAAGGGCGGTTCCTCGAGGGTTCCGCCCGCCAGCGGGCCGTGAGAGGAGGTCGAGAGAACGGGCACGACGCCCGCGCTGGCGCTGATCGCCAGCACCAGGAGCCCGGTGGCTACCGCAATCCCGAAGCCGCGGGCGGTCCGCCCTCGCTCGAGCCGCAGCTGGCCCCGGCGCATGCGCAAAAACACGCATTGGGGGCTATTAAGACCTTAACGACGGCCCGGCCGGGCAGTCCGGGCCCCCGTTCCGCCCGTGGGAGGGCAACCTTTGGCGAACCGCTAGACGAGCGCGACCACGCCACAGAGGACGATCGAGGCGAGGCTGGCCCAATAGGCCGCCCTCCAGAAGCCCCGGGAGGCCTGCGCCCCCATGATCGTCCGGTCGCTCGCAACGAGGCCGACGAGAATGCCCGGTCCGATGAGAATGAAGACGAGCGCCACCATCATGAGAAGGACAAGTTCCAGCGGGTGGGGAAAGAGAAAGGGAACGAGGACGGCCGGGATACTCTCGGCCGCGTAGATCCAGAACGTGCGACCTCGCGGGATGCCGAGTGCCTCCGCGACGCCCCAAGCACTTCCGAGGGAGATGACCACCAGGGCCAGGAAGGCCGCCGCCACGAGGCCGAGGGCGAACATGTAGGGGAGCAGGTGGCCGCCGACCGACGCCAGGGCCGCCGCGACGCCGCTCGTCGAAAAGAGGTCGGCGTTCGCCGGCATCCCGGCGCCGATCATCACGAAGGCCACCATCAGCGCCTCGCTCGCGAGGGCGCCCACCAGGGTCTCCCGGCGGACCCATGGAATGGTGGACCCTGGTTTCTCGGCTGTCGCCGAGGACTGGAAGAACAACATGAACGGCATGACGACGGCGCCCGCGTTGGCCGCGAGCAGGAACAGGAACGACGGCTGAGCGGACACGTACAGTGGCGTGTACGGAAGCACGCCTCGCATCATGAGGTCCGAGCCGACCGTCAGGACGAAAACGGCCGAGATGACCAGCAGGATTCGCTCGGCCCAGACGTACCTCCCGCGCGCGACGAGCGCGATGTGACACAGGAACGTGACGGGGAGCGAGAGATAGAGCGGGACGCCGAAGATCCCGAAGGCGAGGCCGATGGCGGCGTATTCGGCGATATAGCTCGCCACGTCGCCGAGGGCGACGGGGAGCGCAATGGCCAGACTCATGCGGGGGGACTGGGACTGACGAACGATCTCGCCCAGCCCCTTGCCGGTTGCGGCGCCGATCCGGCCGGCGGCCTCCTGAACGAAGAAGAGGGGCACCGTCAGGAGGAGCAGGAACCAGATCAGGTCGTAGCGAAAGGCGACCCCGGATTCGACTCCGGTGAGGATGCTCGCCGCATCGACGTCGGCGATCATGACGAGCCACGCCGGGCCCCAGGCGCGGTACCAGCTTCCGGAGGCTCGGACGCGATCGGCAGACCCCGAGGCCAGTCGGGTTCCGACGTCGACGGCAACCGGCGTCCCCCCCGACCACTCCACGTCCTGCGACACGACCGTTACCGGCCGCTCCTACCTCGTGCGGAGTATTTGAGCGTCCTGTCAGTGAAATATGAACTAATGCTGTTCACGTTGTGAACCGTGGGCCGATTCCGGCGAGTTCGGCGACGCCCGCGGCGGCCAGGTGGACCTGGCGTACCAGCCTGTCAGAACCGGACCGAGGGGCGTCGCCGGGGACTCAGCGGCCTCACCGGTGTCTTGTTATCGGCGAGTGCGGCGACTCGTCATCGGATGGCCGTCAGGTTTACCTGTCGGAATCGGCTGCAGCCCGGAGGGGGCAGGAGGTTGTACGACATGAGAAATCTCAAGCGGCTGAAGACGATCGACGCGGGCGCGCCCGAGGCCATGAAGGCCTTCTGGGCCTTCGATAAGGCGGCGCTCGCCGACGGCGCCATCCCGGTGAAATACAAGGAGCTGATGGCCTGCGCGGTCGCGTTCACCACGCAGTGCCCCTACTGTATCGAGATCCATTCCGGTAAGGCTCGCGAAGCCGGAGCCTCGGACCAGGAGCTCGCCGAGGTGGTCGTCATCGCCGCCGCACTGCGGGCGGGCGCCGCCGTCACCCACGGCACCCACGCTTTCCCCGACCGCCCGTAATCGTCCGGGTGGAGACCCCGGCGCTCGGTTCCATGAAAAGCAGCGGTGACTCAGAATCCTAGGCCAGGCTGAACGTGGCGTGCTGGTCCTCGGGGAGGCCAGGATCAGACTCCGCACTTCTTCGGCCCGCCTCGTTACGCTGGGCCGGGGGGCTCAATTCCCGGCCGTGAGAGTGAATTCCGGGAGACCGTGCCGGGAGCAGCTTCCTCAGCGCGCCCGCCGGGTGAACCACCATTCGTTGCCCCAGGCATCCCGAACTCCTCCTCGCCGCCCATCCGAGCCGTCGGTCGGTTCGCGGACCGATACCGCCCCGGCCCTGATCGCTCGCTGGTAGGCTGCGTCGGCGTCGGTCACGTACAGGTGGAGCATCGCCGGAAAGGTGGGGCGCCCCTCTGGTGCTTCCGCCAGCATAACGACCGAGTCCGCGAGACGCATTTCCAGGTGTGCGATCTGCCCATCGTCGTCGGTCTCTCGGAACCCTGCAGTCCCTCCAATGCCTTCCTGGATG
>JASHOK010000072.1 GCA_030041175.1 Thermoplasmata archaeon
CTTTGCACACACCGCCCGTCAAGTCATCCGAGTTGGGTCGGAGTGAGGGTGACTCTTGTTGGGTCGCTCGAACTTCGGTTCAGCAAGGGGGACTAAGTCGTAACAAGGTATCTGTAGGGGAACCTGCAGATGGATCACCTCCTAGAACGCCGGCCCCTCCGGGGGCCCCGTTCGGAGACGTGCAAGACCGCCGGATCACTCGGATTCGCGACGCTCCACTTCCCTCCCCCAACGGGCTATCAACCCATTCCTGAGTAGTTACGCTTGACTTATTAGCCCCGCTCGTCTCGAGCGGGGCATGCTTCGTGCCGTGGCCCGACGACCGGTTCCGCGCGAGGTCCTGGGGGCCGGCCAGGCGCTCGCGGACGGCGAGCCGGTGCTGATCTTCGACGCCGCGGACCGGGAAGGCGAGACCGATCTGGTCATCCTGAGCGAGCGGGCGACGCCGGAGCTGGTCCGGCTCCTCCGCCGGGATGCCGGCGGCTGGATCTGCACCGCGATCTCGGAAGAACTCCGGGCCCGGCTGGGTCTGCCGTTCTATTCGGAGCTTCTCCAGGAGAGCGAGGGAGAGTTTCCGGTGCTCCGTCCGCTCCGTCGGGAACAGCTCCGCTATGACGCACGGAGCCCGTTCGGCCTCCACGTCCATCACCGGGCGACCTACACCGGCATTCCGGACAACGACCGGGCCACCGGGATCCGCGCGATCGGCGAACTGGCCCGGGACGCCGCCCAGCTGACCGACGAGGAGCTGCGGAACCGCTTCACCACTGAGTTCAGCGCGCCCGGCCATCTGCCGATCCTGTACGCCGCGCCCGGGCTGGTCTCCGAGCGGAAGGGTCATACCGAGCTCACGATTGCGCTCGCCCGGATGGCCGGCGTCTCGGAATCGGTCACCGTGTGCGAGATGCTCGGAGACTCGGGCGGCGCCCGGTCGCCGGAGGCCGCGCGCGAGTACGCCGAGGCGCATGGGTGGCAGTTCCTCGAGGGCCGGACGATCGTGAAGGCGTGGACGGCATGGTCGTCCGCGTGATGGCCACGGGGGTCTTCGACCTCCTGCATCCGGGACACGTGTACTTCCTCGAAGAGGCGAAGAAGCTCGGCGACGAGCTCGTCGTCGTCGTCGCCCGGGACGCCACGGCGAAGCGGCTCAAGCACGAACCGATCGTTCCCGAGCACCTCCGACTGCTCGTGGTTCAGGCGCTCAAGCCGGTCGATCGGGCGATCCTCGGATCGCCGACCGACATCTACCAGACCGTCGTCGACGTCCGTCCGAACCTCATCGCCCTGGGCTACGACCAGATCTGGGACGAGCAGGAGGTCGAGGCGGAGGCCGCTCGCCGCGGCGTGAAGGTCAAGGTCGTCCGGCTGCCCGAACTGCCGCACGACCATCTGGCGACGAAGCGCCTGGTGGAGCGCATCCTCGAGCGGGCGCGCGCCACGGAGGAGTCGGCCCGGTGAAGCGGATCGGCGTGGCGGATACGACGTTCGCCCGGGTCGACATGGCGTCCGCCGCCATCGCTGCGCTCCAGGGGGCCGGCACCGGCTTCCGGGTCTACCGGCGCACGGTTCCCGGAATCAAGGACCTCGCCGTCGCCTGTCGTCAGCTATTCCAGGAGGAGGAGGTCGACCTCTGCCTCGCGCTCGGAATGCCGGGCCCGGCGGAGCTCGACCGCAGTTCCGCCACGACCGCGTCGATGGGGCTCCAGATCGCCCAGGTGCTCGAGGGAAAGCCGATCCTCGAGTGTTTCGTGCACGAGGGAGAGGCCCGCGATGCCTCGGAGCTCGACCGCCTGGCGCGTCGCCGGGCCGAGGAGCACGCCCTCAACGCCTACCAGATGCTGTTCCGACCGCACGATCTCGCCCGGCACGCCGGGGAAGGTCTGCGGCAGGGATTCGCCGATGCCGGACCGGTGCGGCCGCATCGCTGAGCGCCGACTCGCACCACTGCCGACCAGGAAAGGAACAACCATGCCGAAGCAATCGCGCGAAGGGAACGGGATCCGGATCGCCATCGTCGGAAGCGAGTTCAACTACGACATCACGACGGTGATGATCGACCGGGCCCGGGAGGAGATCGACTTCCTGGGCGCGACCGTGGGGCCGGTCGTGAAGACGCCGGGGGTCTACGACATGCCGGTCGCCGTTCGGGCGCTCATGGAGCGCAAGGACGTGGACGCCGTCGTGACCCTGGGAGCCGTCATCGAGGGGGAGACCCACCACGACGAGGTCATCATGAACCAGGCCGCGCGCAAGCTCACGGACCTCTCGGTCGAGTTCGGCAAGCCGCTCGGTCTCGGCATCTCGGGGCCGGGCGAGACCCGCCTCCAGGCGCAGGACCGGATCGAGAACGCGGCCGGGGCGGTTCGGTCCGTCGTGAAGATGGTCCGCCGTCTCCACGAGATCCGGAACGGCTGAGCGCCGCCGGGAGATCCGGGGCGGCTTCCGCACCCGCGGGCTCAAGCGAGCCCGGTGTCGCCGATCCGGAACTCGATCGCGCCGTCGGGCCGGGATCGATGCTTCATCAGCACGGCCCGTCGCCACTCCCCCGGCATCCGGTCGAACCGGAGGATCGTCTTGGCCGCGTGGTTGAGGAAGGCACCGCCGACCGGCTCGAGGACGCCGTCGGACACCCGGCGCCAAACCTGGTTCGTCACGATCACGGGAACGGGCACCTGAAGTGCTGCCGACACGAGCTCGGCCATCTCGAGGCCGAGGTCTCGGCGGGCGGTCTCCTCTTCCTGGCCGCCGAGTTCCAACCGGTAGTGCATCGTGGCGGAGTCGACGACGATGAGCCCGACGGGTCGGGAGCCGTCCCGGGCCAGTCGCACGGCGGAGTCGACCGCCCGGCCCTGCTCCGGGAGCGAGGAGGGAGAGGAGATCAGGAGATGCTCCAGTACTCGGGGCAGGTCGGGGCCCGCGATCGCCTCAAGCTTGTCGACCGAGAGCCCCTCGGTGTCGACGTAGATGACCCAGCGGCCTTCCCGGGCGACGCGGACGGCGAGTTGCAGGCAGAAGATCGTTTTCCCGGTGCCCCCCTCCCCGTAGACCTCGGTGACCGCGTCGGAGTCGAGGCCACCTCCCAGCAGCCCGTCCAGTGCGGGCAGGCCGGTCGGAAGGTGGTCGGTCGGCATCGGGGTCGCGGACAGTCTCGTCCCCCTTAAGCCGACAGCCTGCGACCCTACGTCCCGCCGACCGGGTAGGCCACTCCCTTCTCGGGCGAAACGACCGTCGCGCCCTTGGGATGAAAGTCGTCGGGATGTTCCGTGTGGATCGGGAAGGTCCGGGTCGGCCGCAGGTGCTGGGCCATCGCGAGGAGCTCGGGGGCGGAACAGTGCCCCGAAGCGTGCAGCGAGTGCTTCCGCAGGTGAAAGTGCTCGAGCCAGTTCTGCAGCACTTCGGCTTCGAGGTCTTCTTCCGAGAAGGGCTCGCTCATCGAATAGATGAACGGACTCTCCTTCGGGGGCCGCAGATCGATGAGCTCCGGGAAGTGCATCATCTCGAGCATCAAAAACAGCCGACGCCCGTTCGACCGGACGTACTCCGCGTCGAGCGCTCCCTCCAGGAAAGGTTCCTCCCACTTGTAGTATCGGCGCTTGGGCCGTCCGTAGACGAACAGGTCCGGGGTTTGCCCCGGTACCGGCACCTTCGGAAAGCCGGGCCGGCCGGCCACGGCCGTCAGCAGGAACGCCGTCTTCAGGGAGACGACGAACGCCCGGTCCGCATCTCGTGCCGCTTCGTAGAGGGTGACGATCCGGTCAACGTCTCGAGGGTAGCACGTGCCGAGAACCAGGTCCGGACACCCTTCCAGCACTCGGTCCACTTCGCTCCGGACCGTTTGCTCGCTGAAGTTCCGACGCGGGTCCGGCCCCACTCGCGTCCCTTCGGTGATGAGCGCAGTCGGCCCTTCATGCGCCGCGGCCCCCAAGAACTTCTCGGTCAGCTCGGCCCGTGGACCATGTTGCCGAAAGTCGCCCGTGTAGACGGCGGTGCCGGAGGAGGTGCGGATGACGTACCCGTAAGCGCCCGGGATGGAATGATCCACCGGGTGGGGAACGACTTCGATGTTACCGATCCGGACTGGCGTCCCGGCCGTGAGGAGGTTCCAGGGATGGATCCCGTATCCGACCGTCCCGGATGCCTGGATGGTGTCGAGCAGAGTCTTGGTGTCGGGTCCCAGATGGACGGGGATGTCGGGGTCGATGTACTCGAGGTATCCCGCGTGGTCGAAATGGGCGTGGGTCAGGAAGAGGGCGTGGATCTGCGGCGCCTCGTAGGCCAGGTCGGCGCCATGCAGCGCCTCCCGGGAGTACAGCCCCGGGATCCGCGGTATCAGGTCGAATTCCAGCAGGTCCTTGACGGGGCTGGTAGACCGGGGCTGGAGAAAGTTGAGATAGAACTCGTCGTAGCGGCGCGAGAACGAGGGCCCGAAATCGAACAGGACCCGGTCCGGTCCGTCTTCGACCAGCACCTTGTTCCCGCCGATCTCCCGGACGCCGCCGTGAAAGGTGACCGTGGCGCCCGGCATTCCGGTCGCGGATCGGGCCCTCAGGTTTAGGCTTTGGCGGAGCTCACCTCCGTCGTCCGATCGGCCGGCCGCAGGAAGCGAAGCCGGAACCGGTGCCGCGGGGCCGGTGGACCGACGGCGGCTAGAGCCTGCGCCACCACGGCGCGGGGCTCCTCTCGGGGGTACTCCAGTCGAGCGAACTCGGCGAGGTCCGGGGTGTAGTCGGGTCGGCTCAGCTCGGCGATGCGGGCATTCGGGATTCCGAACATGGCTGCCTCGACTCCCCGTAGCACCCGCCGGACGTTGGCCTTGGACCCGCATATGGCGGCCGCCATACGACGGCTCAACCCCTATCTACCCCCGGTCCCATCGAGCCGTCGATGCCGCTGTGGGAGGTCTCGTTCCGGAGCCGCTTCGACTACCCATTCATCGACCTGTCCCGGGAGTTCCCCGAGACGCCCATCTCGATGTGGTGCCTCTGGGACAAGGAGCTGCTGCAGGTCCCCACGCGCGACGTCCGGACGCTCGAGGGGATCCAGCGCGGCATCCGGAAGAGCGGTCACGTCGTCGAGGAGTGGGTGGACGCCGGGCAGGGCCGGATCTACCTGCTCGACTGCACCTGCGGCAAGTACGAGAGCATCTGGGACATCGCGGACAAGCACGAGTGCATGGATGCGCCGCCGGCGGTGTTCCGGGACGGCTGGGGGTACTTCCGGCTACTGAGCATCGACGACCGGAGGACCCGCTCCCTGTTCCAGTACATGGCTCGCCGCGGACCGACCGAACTGATCCGAAAGCGCGAACTCCCGCTCAATTCGCTCCCGACGAACATCTGGGTGCACGGTCTCTTCGCCGAGCTGACGCCGAAACAGCGGGACGCGATGCTTCAGGCGCATCGTCACGGCTACTACGCCTCCCCGCGCCAGGTAACGACCGAGAACATCGCCCGGGGACTGGGTCTCAGCCGCTCGACCTACGAAGAGCATCTTCGGAAGGCCGAGAACCGGATCCTCACCGCCCTGGTGCCGTATCTGGAGCTGTACTCCACGTCCTCGCATCCGCCCAAGAGCCTCCCGCTCTCCCGCACCGAGGTCCCGGCGGCCTCGGAGGCCTCCTAGGTGCGGCCGATGGCACTCGTCTATTCCGGCCTCCGGGTCACCGACCCCGATCGGTCCGTGCGATTCTACACGCAGGGCCTTGGGCTCAAGGAGACCGGTCGAGGAACGATGAGTCACGGCGGCGTGTTCATCGGCCTGCAGGATCCCCACACGATGCAACAGCTGGAGCTCAACTGGTACCCTCCCGGCTCTTCGTACGACACGGCCTACACGGTGGGTGAAGGGCTCGATCATCTCGGCTTTGAGGTCGACGACGCCCGCGAAACGATCCGGAAGCTGTTGCGGCTCGGGGCGACGCCGGCCGTGGAGCCCTGGCTGGAACAGGGCCGGTACTGGATCGGATTCGTCCGGGATCCCGACGGGATCTGGATCGAGGTCCAGAGCCCGGTGCCGAAGGAGTGAGGACGGCCTATCGGGCCTTCAGGACCTTCTTGACGTTCGGGTGCTCTTTGGTGAAGATCTTCCCGCCACAGTTGTCGCAGCGGACGCCGAACAGGTTGGCGTCACTCGGGAGCGCCTCGCCGCATCGGATGCATCGGAACATGGCCCGTACTTCCCCCCGGTTTACTTGAGTTCGCGCTTACGGCCGCCCTTCGCCACGGCCTCGGAATCCACTTCGGTCCGCTCCTGCCGGGTGATGGGTGGAGGCGGGGAGTACACGTAGGCGGCGGACGACACGCGCGTGCCACAACGCTGGCACTCGTAGACGCCCGACGCCACGCGCCAGAGCGTGACGGTGGAGCACTTCGGACAGGGGTTGGCCCGGCGCTGGGCGCGGTCGATGTCGAGGACCCGGCGCCGGATGCGGATCCCGTAGCGGGGACCCATCCATCCCGTGGAGCCGACCTTCTTGGTGCGCCGCATGCGATCTAGGTTCCTCGAACGACGTTTCGCAGGCGGTCCCCATGTCGGAACGCCCGCTCGACGGTCTCGACGACCTCCTCGGGGGAGAAGGCGCCGATTTTACCCTTTTGCATCGCCACGACATTGCCCTGCTCGTCGGTCGCTACCGTAAGTCGGCCCTGACCGGCGGTCTCCTCCTCGAAGGTCGGGTCCGCCACGATCCGGTCGCCCAGGCGTACGAACGTACACTCGACGGGGAAGTGGCTGACGTCGAGCGGATAGTCGTGCTCGCCGACACCGAACCTCTTCGCCGGCACGGTCGCGTGCGTGAGCGCCCCGAGTGCGGCCAGCTGGGCCGCGTCGATCAGGTTCCCGGTGTGGTCCAGGCAGTGAATGTCCACGTAGCAGGTCCAGCACTTCTCGGACGGCGTGACGCAGAGCTTCGTGAGGTCGATCGTCTCGGCGGCCCGGATCGACCGGTCCACGACGCGGGAGAGTTCGATGGCTTCGGGCTGGGGCGGGCCGGGCTCGAAGGTTGGCGACGAGAGCGCGATCAGCTCCGCGTTCGTGGTGAGCACACCGGCATTGGGCGTGTCCGGGAACGGCTTGCCGATCTCGAGTTTGACGCCGCAGAGCACCGCGGTGTCACCCACATGCACGAGGGCGGAGCCGTCCGCACTCTTCACGTAGCCCGGCTCCACCGTCACCGGGCGCCAGTCGTCGATGCCCCGGCCGTCGAGCCGGCGGCCGGCCCGGGCGAGGTCGATGATGTGGGTGGTCTGGATCTCGGCGGAGACGACCTCGCTCATGCGGGCACCCCCGCGGACACGGCCGAGGTCGGGGTGTCGTACTTGGCCCGGAGCGCCTCTCGCATCCGGTCGTAGATCTCCCGGCAGCCCTTCGTGCCGAGGTCGAGCGCCTGTCGGAGCTCGTCCCGGTTCAAGTGACCCTCCATCTGGATGAGCACGAGGCGACCGGACTGCGGCACCAACGCCATCGGAAGGTCGGCTTCTCCGAAGTTGTCCTCTTCCTTCTTGAGATCGAGCGCGATACGGCCGGCGACCTTGCCCACCGCCACCGCGGAGACGAGATCGGCCATCGGGATACCGGCGTCGGCGAGAGCCAGGGAGGCCGCCACCAGTCCCGCGCAGCGGGTTCCGGCATTGGCCTGGAGCACTTCGATGTAAATGTCGATGCTCGTCTTCGGAAACTCCTCCGTGAAGACGACCGACTCGAACGCCTCGGTGATGACCTTCGAGATCTCCTGAGAGCGGCGGTCCTGACCGGGTCGCTTCCGCTCATCCACCGAGAAGGCCGCCATGTTGTAGCGGCACTGAATGATCGCCTTCGAGGTCTGCATCAGGTGGCGGGGATGCACCTCGCGCGGCCCGTAGACCGCCGCCATCACCTTGTTCTCGCCCCACTCGACGAACGCCGAACCGTCGGCGCGGGTGAGCGGGCCCACCTTCATCGTGATCGAGCGCAGTTCGTCCAGCTTCCGGCCGTCGATACGGCGGCCCTCGGCGTTGAGCAGCTCCGGAATCTCTTTGGCTCCTACGTTTCCCATGGTCCTTCTCCTTCGTGCGATTCGTCTGATGGAATGGAAGGGGAGTCGTCCGGTCCGGACGGGTCGTCCTCGAAGCGGTCGGGTCCCCGGCGGTCGACGCTCTCCGGCCGCGGCGGGTGGGGGCCGGTGTCGTCCGTGGGCCCGGTGCTGCGGAGGAAGCCTTCGATGCGCTCGGTGAGCCCCGAGCGTTGGCCCTCGGTCTCAATGATGCGCAGACATTCGCGGACGCGCAGGATGCCGTCCGGGTTGCCGTCGACCCAGATGCGGCCGTTCTGCCCCACGGCGACCTGGGTGCCGGTGAGCTGAGTGATCGTGTGGATCATGGAGCCGCCCTTGCCGATGACGCGGGGGATCTTGGCCGGTGACACTCCTGCCAGGGTACCGCCCGAGAGCTTTCCGAGGCCCTCGCCCTTCATCGTCACCCCGATCTTGCCCGTGGCGTCCAGATTCTCGACTGCCACGAGGACGGCGTCTCCGACGCGCAGGAACTCGTCGAGCTCGCCCGGCCCCGGCTCCCAGGGCGTGCCACTCGTGTGGAGCGGCGCCCAGCGGGACGCATCGATGTCGAGCAACCAGAACGTCTTCTGCACGTCCTGGACGATGCCCACGATGACGTCGTGGGGCTTCGGACTATACCGACCCGCGAACGGGACGACTCGAACGAACGGCTCGCGCCACGTGGCGTATCCCATCACGCTGGCGAAGAGGCGTTTCCCAACGCGATAGGTTCCGAACCCCGGCTGGAGACCCCGGTCGGGGATCTCATCGCCCGGAAGAACTAGTACCTTCGGCTCGCTGCGCGGAGGTCTCCCTCCGCGGTCGCGCCCACGATGGCGCGGCCCATGACCATTACCCATTGCGTTCTCGTCACCGGGGCGTCGGACCGAAGGTCGCTATTTAACGCGAGCGGCTTCGGCGGCCCCTTTCGTGCGGGCATTGAGCTTCTCGAGCAGTTCGGTCTGGAGTCCCGCGGGAATTTCGAGGAATGCCGACCAGCTGCCGT
The DNA here is from genome assembly GCA_030041175.1 of Thermoplasmata archaeon. Classification (GTDB taxonomy): domain Archaea; phylum Thermoplasmatota; class Thermoplasmata; order Lutacidiplasmatales; family UBA184; genus JAKIWV01. The sequence continues at coordinate 9,036 of JASHOK010000072.1, forward strand.
CGCTGCCCCAGGCCTCTTCGGACAGCTTGCCCAGCCCCTTCAATTCGCCGATCACGTGCGGGTAGTGCTGGCCGGGTACCCGGAGCTTCATCCGGACCGTATCGAACCGGATCGGGAGCAGGGGCCGAAGCTTCGTAAGAATCTCCTGGACTTGGGCGTCGGCCGGCCGGAACGGGTCCACGTGGACCTTCGCTTCCTCCATGGCGGCCTCGATCCGGGAGGGCGGGTGCGGAGCGCCGGTTTGCGGATTCATGGCGTTGCGGGCGATCAGCGCGACGATCTGTCGATGCTTGGCGGCCTGGAGCTGCCGGCGCTGCTCGATGGTGACCTGGACCTCGCCCTTCTGGATGATCTGCCGGGCAATTTCCACCGCATCGGCGGTGTGGAAGACCTTCTGCAGGTACTCCTCGGAGATCTTGTCGCCCTTGCGAGCGTCGCGATAGACGTGCTCGCTCGAGAGTCGCTCCCGAAGGTCGATCGACTTGCCGTCGCGGATCTCCTGGACCGCGGTTGGGTCGACGAGGACCTCGAACCGAGAGCCCTCGTGCTCCCACCGTGCCACGACGGCATCGTCCGCCTCCCGGTGTCCCGGTCGGTCCCGTCCCGCGTCCTTGACCATCTCTCTGCTCTTCGACCGGACCCCGCCGGTCGGCGAAGGGTCTACGAGCGGCCGGACTTCGGTCCGGTCGACACCGGTGGGAGACGAGCGGCGTACTTCTGGATTTCCTCGGGCGTCAGTCGGTCGAAGCCCTTCCCTTCTACGAGGGTGCAGACCTCAACTTGGGCGAGGTTGGCTCCCTCGTCCAGGGACTGCCGGAGTCCTTCGAGCGCGAGGAGGATCGCGTCGTCACCGTCCATGCCGTCGCGATACTTCTGCTCGAAGAGCTCCATGGCCGGACCCTTGTTGCCGCCGGTGGCGGTGGCCTTGAAGCTGGTGAGCGAGCCAGACGGCTCGGTCTCGAACAGGTGGAAGCCGACGTCGTCGTAGCCACCGACGAGCAGTGCGGTACCAAAGGGTCGGACTCCGCCGAACTGGGTGTACTGTTGCTTGTAGTCGCAGATCCGGCGGACCAGGAGCTCGAGGGGCATCGGTTCGGCGTACGTGACCTTGTTGATCTGCGCGGCCAGGCGTGCGTAGTCGACCAGGACCCGGGCATCGGCGACCAGACCCGCGGTGGCGCACGCAATGTGTTCGTCGATCTGGTGGATCTTCTCGAGGCTGGTCGGCTCCGCCAGTTTCGGATTCGGGATCCGGCGGTCCGCGACCAGGGCGATTCCGTTCTTGAAAATCACACCGGCCGTGGTGGCGCCGCGCCGAACGGCCTCTCGAGCGTACTCGACCTGAAACAACCGACCATCGGGAGAGAAGACCGTGATCGCGCGGTCGTAGGCCATCTGGCCCGGCTGCATCTCCATCGAGAGCTACCTCGAGGCGAGGCCACCAATGGGGGGTTTATAAGGCATACCGGACCAACAGGCAATCGCAGCCGCTCCAGCCCGCGACCGGGAGCCGTCTAATGCGCGCGTCGGTCTCGACGCGTCGTGGCCGAGAAGGAGGAGGCTTCCGCGCGCCGGTCCGGCGCCTGGCGGCTGGCCGACTCGTCCTCGGCGTATCTCCGGGGAGCGCACGAACAGGCGATCGACTGGTTTCCGTGGGGCGAAGAGGCCTTCGAAGCGGCTCGGCGGCTCAATCGGCCGATCCTGCTCGACGTCGGCGCCGTTTGGTGCCACTGGTGTCATGTCATGGACGAGGGAACCTACTCGGACGAGACCGTGGCCCGCCTGATCGGCCAGCACTTCGTCGCCGTCAAGGTCGACCGCGACGCGAATCCCGAGGTCGACCGCCGCTACCAGCGTCAGGTCAACGCGCTCACGGGAGAGGGCGGCTGGCCGCTGACGGCATTCCTGACTCCGAAGGGAGAGACCTTCTTTGGAGGAACATATTTTCCCGCCGACGAGGGGATGGGTCGACCCGGCTTCCGCCGGGTCCTGCTCGAGATCTCGCGGCTCTGGAGGGAGGAACCAGACAAGATCCGGGCAAACACGACCGCGCTCGCGACGGCGCTGACCCATGAGCACCACGGGACCGGTCGTGCCCAGACCCTCTCTACCGAGGAATTCTTGGACGGGGTCCGAGCCTCGATTCGATCCTCGTACGACCCCGTCCATGGCGGATTCGGGATGGCGCCGAAGTTTCCGCATCCCACTGCGGTCTCCTTCCAGATGTGGAACGCCCTGGTTACCGGAGACGATCAATCGGCGGAGCAGGCGAGAAGGACGCTGCTCACCATGGCGGACGGCGGGATGTACGACCAGGTGGGGGGCGGCTTCCACCGGTACTCCGTCGATGAAGGATGGCACATTCCCCACTTCGAGAAGATGGGCCTCGACAACGCCGCCCTGACCACCACCTATGCCGACGCGTGCCGCCGGTTCGAGGAGCCGCGGTTTCCTGAGGTCGTCCGCGGCACCCTCGGCTGGATACAATCGACCCTCGCGGACCCGAAGGGAGGCTTCGGGGCGAGCCAGGACGCCGACAACGCGCCGGGCGACGACGGGAGCTACTTCACCTGGAGTCGCCCCGAACTGAAGGCCGTGCTCGATCCGACCGAGCTCCGGATTACGAGCCGGTTCTTTGGCGTCGGCAGCGAGGGCCGGATGCCCCACGACCCGGACCGGAACGTGCTGTTCCGGCTGATGCCGGTGCAGGAGGCGGCCGAGGGGACGAGTCTGGAACCGGCCCAGGCTCGCACCGTGCTGGACTCGGCCGTACAGAAACTGGCCAAGGCGCGCCTGCGTCGGCCCCGGCCGGTGGTCGACCCTGCGCTGTATACCAATCTGAACGGGGGCTTCATCCGGGCATTCTGTGCCTCGTACGCGGCGCTGCGGGACCCTTCCTATCTCGCGGCGGCCCGGCAGGCCGCCGATCGCTTTCTGCGGGAAGGATACCGGTCCGGGCGGGGACTCCCCCATCAGATCGCCGCTCCGGCGGCTTCCGGGTTCGGGCACCTGGAAGACCAGGCGGAGTTTGCCTGGGCGCTGGTCGAGCTGGCCGGGGTCACCGTAGAACCCAGCTACGTCGAACGGGCCGTCGAGCTCTACGAGTTGATCCTCTCTCAGTACGCAGTGCCGGGAATGCCGTTGCGGGACATCGCCCCCGCGTTGTACGATGGACCCGAGATCGGGGCGATCGGGGTACCGGCCTTTCCGATCGAGGACATGCCGCACCTCTCGCCCAATGCCGCGGTCGCCCTCGGGCTGCTGCGGTTGGGATCCTTGACGGGGGAGGAGCGCTGGCCCACGGAGGCACGTGCTCTGATCGGAGCTGCTCTCCCTCGGCTCGAACGGGCCGGCCTGTTTGCCTCGGGGATGGCCCTCGCCGGTGGTCTGCTCGACACCGAGCCTCTCCGGATCGTGGTTCAGGGATCGGGGCCCGCGGCCGACGCGTTGTGGACCGCAGCCCACGCGGCGTGGCATCCGAATGTCTGGATCTTTCGCGGGACACCGCCCGAACCGTTCTCGCTCCCGGAAGAGCTCGCGGCTGCGACCGCCTCCGGCCCGCGTGCCCGGGCCTTGCTGTGCTGGGGTACGCGCTGTGCACCGCCGGTCGAGAAGCCGGAGGCCCTCGGGACCCTCATGCGGCGGGCGTCGGCGCCGGGCCCGGAGGCCTGAGCACGCCCAGGTCAGTTCCATCCAGCAGATAGGCTCGGGCGGAGCCTCGGAGGACGAATCGCTTCCAGAGAAACGTCCGATATCGGGCCGGCGCGTTGCGATTCAGCGACTCGGTACCGGTCAGCGGGTTGAGCGCCGGTAGGACGATCAGCTCCCGAGCGAGGACCGGTCCATGCCGGCGGCGCCGACGGTCTCGGACCGGCGGAGGGAACTCGACGCGAAGCCAGCAGCGAGCCTTTCCCCCAGCGCCCTGGGTGGACGGCGCCAGACGGAAGCCCGGATGCAGATGGCCAGCGACCAGCGTCCTTGCGGCGAGAACGCGATTGGACGGCCACCGATGGCCGTGGAAGATTCCGACCGTCCCTAGCCGGACCCCTGCCGAAGAGTGGAGCGCCACCTCCTTCGGAAGCGCGCGAGCCAGCCCGACGTCGTGATTTCCTGCGACGACCGATACCTCGAGGCCCTGTGCGAGCAGAGCGGAGAAAAACTCGAAGATCTCTCGACGCAGCGGAGGGGTCGCCCCCACGATCGGTTGCTTCACATCGCCGGCAACGATCAACGACCGGGCGCCGGTCTCCCGCGCCACCGTCAGCAGCTCTTCGGCTATTTCGGCAGGCCGGCTTCCCGGCGGGCTCGGCTGGCCCGGCTCGAAGCTCCCGAGACCCAGGTGGAGATCCGCCACCACGAGCGCCCCCGCATCGGTTTGGCCCGGAGGCAGTACGTGCAAGATGGGGTGACCTTGCACCGGACGGACCGAGTCGCGCTCCACCCCCGCCTCGATCGTGGGCCGAGCCATAGTAGTTCCCGCACCGGTACCGTCGCGGGACCGCGGAACGGCTCGACAGGTCCGACAGTCTGGGTTTATATACGAGCCTTCGCTGATTCTCTCGGGGAATGACGATGGAGGGGAACCGGGACCGATCGGTGTCGTCCGCCCGGGCGATCCTGGAGAAGGCCGGGTTCTACGTCACGGACACGCACAGCGTCCGCCCGACGAGCTTCGACCTGATGGCCCGCCGGGATGCCACGCTCGTGATCGTAAAGGTCCTCAAGAACATCGATGCGCTCGACGCCCAGGAGGCCGAGCGTCTCCGGGAACTCTCGCGGTTGTTCGGCGCCCAAGTGCTGGTGGTCGGTCAGGCCTCCGGCGCGACCGACCTGGAAAGCGGCGTGGTCTACTACCGGTACGGAGTACCGATCCTCACCGAGGCGAGCCTGGAAGAGTATCTCCTCGAGGGCGTCCCTCCGTTCCTGTTCTCCAGCCCTGGCGGCATCTTTGTCCGCGTGGACGGGGATCGCCTCCGGACCCTCCGAGAAGCGCACAACCTCTCCCTAGGCGCTCTCGCCTCCGTCGCCGGTGTCTCCCGACGCACCATCCAGCTCTACGAGGGCGGTGGGGGCGCCGAGGTCGACGTGGTCGAGCGCTTGGAACGTTTCCTGGAAGAGCCGATCGCCGAGGCGATCGACCTGCTCTCGGCGCTGACCGGGATCCCCCCCCGGAAGGCCGTGCCCGAGGAAGTGGGACCGGCACCCCCACCCGCGGAGACGGAGGAGAAAGCCGCCCCGCTGTCGTCGGCCGCCCGCCGGCTCGCCCGGACGGGGGATCCACTGAGGGACGGAGTCTTCCGGCAGCTGGATGCCATGGGTTGGGAGGTCCACGTCACGATCCGGAGTCCGTTCGACGCCTTCACCCGGGGCACGCCGGGCGGAGCCGAGGAATTCGTGCTCACCGGGGTTGGAACGCTTCGGAGTGCGCAGCATCGGGCCGAGGTGCTATCGGGGCTGGCCCGAGTCGCCGAGGGCCACGCGGTCTTTGTCGTCGGAGACGCGGCGCGACGCAAGGACGTCGAAGGCGTGCCGGTGGTGACGACGCAGGAGCTGCGCCGGACCCGGGCCCGGGACGAGTTCTTCGAGCTGATCGAGGAGCGCGAGTCCTGGTGATCGCGGAGCGACTCTCGGGTCGCCCGACGATCCTGTTGCTGGGCAGCGTCCGGGGCCTGGCCGAGGAGGGAGCCGCGGTGGTCTCTCAACTCGACGCATTCTCCCCGGCCGCCGTGGCCGTCAGTCTCTCCCCGGAGGAGGCCGATACGCTGGCCCAGTACTTCGTCGGCACCCTCACCGAGCCGGTGGTGCCCCTGAGCGCGTCCGAGGCGTCGCACGCGGTGGGCCTGGCCCGCATCGCCGACGTCCAGGTGCCGGCGCCCGCTCTCCTGAGCGCCGTCGACTGGGCCCGGCGTCACGACCGGCCCGTCCGAGGCGTCGATCCGCCCGAGGACTCTTACGCCGAGATGTTCGCGGCGCACATCGGGTATTTTGAACTCGTCCGCCGGACCCTGCGGGAACGCCAGCTGGTGAAGGCACCGCCCGAGGCCGAGAGCCCGGACGACTACGCGCTGAGCTGGGACCGGACGATGCGTCCCGGCGCCGGCTCCGAGCGATTGGCCCGGGCGCGGGACGAGTACGCGGCCGACCAGGTCCGCGAAATCGGTCGGTCGGCGGCCACGGTGGCCGTGGTCGTGGACCGGGAACGCTTCGACGCGTTCCGGCTGGCCCTCGGGGGCTCGGGCGCCCGCGGCTGAGCGTCGCCTCAGGCTTCGGACTCGAGGATCTCCTCGAGTTTCGCTCGGGCCGCCTTCCGGAACTCCTCGAGCGGCCCCTCGTTGATCAGCATGCCGTCGGCGAGGCTGAAGGCATTTCCGATACCCCATTTGAGTTCCCGGCGGTCGCGGTCGTAGAACTCCTGGAGCGACATTCCGTCGTCCCCACGGCTACGCTTGATCATTCGGTCATAGCGCGTCTCGGGCGATGCGAAGATCCCGAGGACGAACAGGTCGCCGAAGTGGTGGCGGAAGACGGTGACTTCGTGGTCCGACCGGCAGCCGTCGACGAGCATCCGGGTCTCGGTCAGCTTCGGGAGGGCCCGTTGGGCCCAGACCCCGGGGCCGTGCTTCTCGCGTTCCTCGTTCGCCACCCGCCCCAGGTTGGCGTTCGTGAGCGCGAGTCCGCGACGCCGGGTTTCGTCCCGGACGAAGTCGCCCATCTTGAGCGTCGAGAGCCCGATCGAGCGCGCGACGGCGACGAGTTCGTCCTTGCCAGAGCCCGGCATCCCGACGGTGACGATGAGCTTCATAGCTGGTCGTGCTCGCCCGGCGTTTCACCCGATTCCGGCGGCGGAGGCGGAGGGGGAGGGGGTGGGGCGGCGCCGCCTCCCGAATGGGGGACGTCCCCCTCGGACGCGAGCTGCAGCCGGTCCGCGCGCTTCCGGTAGTTCTGGGCCTCGGCCTGCGCCGCCCGGACCTGGTCGTTGAGACGGTCGGCCTTCACCTTCAGCACCGCCGCTTGCTGGGTCCGGATCGCGGCGCGATGCTCGATGCGTCGCGCCTTGTGCTGCGCGTCCACGATCTTCTGCTGAAGCTGGCGGATCCGGTAGTGCAGACTCGTGATGTCGGACCCGATGGTGTGGGTGGTCTGCTGGGACGTCGACGCTTGAATGGTTCGTTCGTGCTGGGTCATCTCCTGCTGGTACTCGGGAAGCCGTTCGAGAGATTTCTCGGCCTTCTCCCGCAGCAGGGTCGCGGTATGCCGCAGCCGCTCGATCTTGGTGTGATATCGGGCGATCTTGGCCTGTACTTTGGCGGCCTGCCGCTCGTATTTGGCCGCCAGCTCCCGCAGCTTCGTGATGTCCGCGAAGCCCTCGCCGCTCAGCCAGTGGGTTGTCCCGGTCAGATGGGTCGACGGCGTGGACGGGGAGTCGGGAGGAGGCGCCTGATCTCCCCGCATGCTTCCCGAGCGTTGTGACGTGCGGCGGCGGATATATGCGTTCCTCCGGCGGCGAGACGCGCCGGGGGACGCGGTCCTACTCGAAGGAGTCGAGGGTGGGTGGCCGAGGCGCCACGCGACTGGACGCGAGCCGGTTCAGCAGCTCGGACAGCGTGACCCGCTCTTGGGCCTTCGAGTCGCGGTCGCGCAGCGTGGCCGTACGGCGCTCGGGCGTCTCCGCCGCGAGCGTGTCGCGGTCGAGCGTGACGCAGTACGGAACCCCGAGCTCGTCCATTCGGGCGTACCGCTTCCCGATCGAGCCCCCGGCATCGAACTCTGCCTCGAATCCCGCCTTCTGGATCTCGTCGGTCCAGCGACGGGCCTCGGCGGAGTGTTCCTTCTTCATGAGCGGGAATATCCCAACGCTGGTCGGTGCCAAGTAGGGCGGCAGGTGCCAGACCGTCCGGTCCCCCTCGACCGAGAGGCCGTAGTCGGCGAGGGCCCAGAGGTTCCGGTCCACGCCGAAGGTGACTTCGAGCACGTGCGGCAACACTCGACGTCCGCCCTCGAGCACCACGGAGAGGTCCTTTCCGGACCCCTTGCCGTGTCGGGACAGGTCGTAGTCTCCCCGGTAGTGGATGGCGCCCAGCTCCTTGTAGCCGCCTAGGCTCTCGAGCTTCGTCTCAAAGTCGAACTGGATGCGATTGTAGAAGGCGCGCTCGGTCTCCGACTTCTCGAAGAGCCGGATCGACTCCTTCGGATACCCCAGCACGTCCCGGAAGAAGCGGTACTGGTGGACCAGGAAGAACACGTAGAACTCCGGTAGTCCGTCCTCGACCAACGACCGAGCCGAGCGCCACTCCGGCGCCTCCTCTCCCGCGAGCCTCCGCGCCACTCGAAGGACCGGCAGGGACTCGTCGGCGACGGACACGAACGGGGGCCGGAATGTCTCCGGGTCGAAGAACACCTGGAGCTCCGCTTGGGTAAAGGCCCGAAGGCGGAACAGCACCTGGCGCGGGGCGATCTCGTTCCGATAGGCCCGGCCGACGACTGCGATCCCGAGGGGAAGAGCGTGCCGGCCGACGTCCCACATCCGGGGAAACGCCAGGTAACTGCTCTGGGCTGTCTCGGGGCGGAGATACGCCCGTTCGCCACCGGCGGCGCCGAAGGGGAAGCCAAACATCAGATTGAACGGCTGGGGGACCGAGAGCTCGGTCGAACCGCACTGGGGACATTTCACCGGGAATTGGTGCAGAAGCTCGCCGATCTGGGCCGGGCTCAGCCCGTCGACCCCCTCGGGCCGGAACTTTTCCAGGACCGTTTCTGCCCGGAAGTGCCCATGGCACTTCGCGCAGATGACCTCCGGGTCCGTGAAGTTCTCGAGATGCCCGGACGCCCGAACGACCGCTTCGGGCAGGATTTCGCTGGGGTCAATTCGGTGGAAGTCCTCGGAGAGGCCGACGAACCAGGCGGACCACGCCTCCTCCAGCTGCCGCTTCAGCCGGGCGCCGGCCGGTCCGTAGTCATAGAGCCCCTGGGCGCCGCCGTAGATTTCGGCGGTGGGCCAGAGGATGCCCCGGCGCCGGAGTGTTGCGTAGAGTTCCTCGTACTTCATCGACGTCGTTCCGCTCACTCGGCCCCGGTAGGAACGATAAGCTGTTCGGTGGCTCGCGTGGCGAGCTGATACGCAGGGTCCTCCGGCGGTAGCCGGAGCACCAGCGGTGAGCCGGACATTCCGGGGACTACATGGGCCCGGCCGGGTTCATCCAGCCAGAGCCACGGCTCGACGAAAGCGGCCCGGGCCAGGTACGCCGCATCGACCGGGTGGTGCAACAGGCGGCCGGAGAGGTAGGCGAACTCGGTTTCCCGAAAGACTGACGGAGAGTTCAGCATCGCGTTGTCCGATCCGATGAGCAGCCGGATCCCGGCCCGGGCGAATTCGGCCAGGTCGGGACCGCGGCCGAACAAGGCATTGGACCGGAGACAGACCGCTACGGGGATCCGGGCCCGAGCCACGGCCTCGAGGTCGTCGAAGGCCGCCTTCGTAAGATGGACGAGGAGGTCGGGCTTGGGCAGCAGATAGGCCTCCGGGCTCTCCCGCACCTCCTCGCTCGCGTGAAGGGCGAACCATTTGCCAGCCCGATGGGCCCGTTCGGCGATCAGGGTACGAGTCAGCGAGTTCTCTTCCCGTGCCGAACTGATTCCGATGCCCTCCGACATGCGCAAGATCCGGTTGAGCTCGCCCACCTCGACCGGTCGACGGAGCGGTCGGCCCAGGATCCGCACATCGATGGGCAGTCCCTCCGCCGCCCGGCGGAGTTCTTCCACCCCCGGAACTCCTTCTTCGCGAAAGTCCACGACTGCCGCGATACCCTCCCCCACCATCCGTTCGAGAGCGGCCCGCATGGCAGCTTCCTTGGCGGCGGCCGAGAGCGCGGCCAGTCGCTGGAACTTGAGTCCCCCGGGCCCCACGATCTCGGATACCCCCGCCCGGGGCGGGTCCTGGGCCGCCGCCGCGTCTCCGAGATGGGTGTGGGAATTGACCGGTCGAGGACAGACAATGCCGTGGATCTTCTTGTCCTTCCCCCGACGGGAGTCGGTTCCTGGACGGCCGACCTCGACGACCCGTCCCTTCTGCAGTCGGACGTAGGCCGGTCGGGCGCCGTCCACGTCCACGATGGCGCCTTCGACGATCACCGGGCTCTCCGCGCGGCTCTACCACCGTCAGTATCTAAACCTCGCCGCCGCTGGGTCGACACGACCGTCATGTCCTCGGCGCAGCGTGCTCCACCGCGGGTTCAGCCGCTCGACCTTCTCGTCGTGGGACACACGAACCTCGACCACTTCTTCCATGTTCGGAGCCTGCCGGCTCCGGACCGGACCGTGCCGGTGCTGCGGCGGGAGATCCGACTGGGAGGCACAGCGGCGAACATCGCACGGGCGGCCAGCCGGCTCGGGGTCCGTACCGGCCTCTGGTCGCGGGTCGGACCCGACTTCCCCCGGTCCTTCCATGAGCAGATGCGCCGGGAGGGTGTTGACCTGTCCGGCTTCGAAGCGGTGACCGGCGCGAGCTCCCCGGCGTGCTTCATCGTGGAGTCCGAGGGGGGCCAGCAATTCACCCTCATCGACCAGGGACCGATGGCCTCCGATCCGGGTACGGCGATCCCGGCAGATTTCGTTCGCCGGGCCTCCTGGATCCATCTCACCACGGGGGACCCGCACTACCAGCTGCGGGTTCTCGAGGTCGCGCGCAAACACGGAAAACGAGTCGCGGCGGACCCGGCTCAGGAGATCTACTACCGGTGGTCCGGGCGGCGGTTGCGCACGCTGCTGCAAGGCTCCGAGATCCTGTTCGCGAATCATCACGAACTGGCCAAGGTCTGTTCGTTGCTCCACGTCCGGTCGGCACGTGACCTCCTGCCGATGGTGCCCTTGATCATCGAAACCCGGGGCGCGGGTGGGGCGGTCGCGTGGACTCGGACGGGGTCCATCCGTTCTGCCGCAGTTCACTCGTCTCATGTCGCGCAGGTGACGGGCGCCGGAGATGGCTTCCGCGGGGGATTCTACGCCGGCTGGCTCTCGGGCCTGCCGTTGCAGAAGTGCCTCGAGAGCGGCACAAGGGCCGCCGCCCGCTGGCGGGAGACAGGGGATCCCTCTCGGCTTCGACCGAACCGCAAGGGAGTCCGGCGCCGCGTCGACGTGCCGGGGTTTTGAGTATGCAGATCCGCCCCTTCGGGAGGTTGCTTCCTGTATCGGCGGCGACCCGGCGTGCGCTGAGGGCCGTCCGGCCGGTCCAACGAACTGTTCGGCTTCCGCTCCTCGAGGTCCTTGGTCGTGTCAGCGCGGAGACGGTGCGGGCGCTGTTTGCGGTGCCCCGGTTCTCGCGGGCCACCTGGGACGGCTTCGCCCTTCGTTCGCGCTCCACCCGGGGTGCCAGCCCGCGGCGGCCGGCCATCCTCGAGGTCGTCGGCGAGGTGTTCGCCGATCGGGGCTACACGCAGGCGCTCCGTCCCAACGAGGCGGTGGCGATCGCCGCCGGGGGCCGCCTGCCCCCCGGCGCGGATACGATGGTCATCTTTGAGGAGACCTCCCGGACCAGAACCAGAATCCGCGTGCCGCGGTACCTGCGCGTTGGCGAGCGCGTGGCCGCGACCGGGGCCGACTTCCCGCGCGGACGGGTACTCGTTCGAGCGGGAGAAGTCCTGGACCCGGCGACGGTCGGCTCCCTCGGCGCCATCGGTCGGACGGCCCTCGAGGTTGTGGACCGGCCTCGCGTCTCCATTTTGCCGAACGGTAACGAACTCGTGGTGCCCGGTGGCCGGCTACGCGGGGACCAGATCTTCGAGACAAACAACCTCACCCTGGGCGGTATCGTCCGGGCGGGCGGGGGGGTCCCCTTGCTCCATGCTCCGCTCGCGGACGACTCGCGGCGGATCGAGCATGCCGTCCGTCGGGCTCTCGCGATCAGTGACCTCGTTCTGCTGACCGGCGGGAGCTCGGTCGGAGAGCACGACTACGCCCCCGACGTACTCCCCCGTATCGGCCGCGTATTGTTTCACGGTGTAGCGGTCCGACCGGGGAAACCCACGATCGTGGCGGAGCATGCCGGCAAGCTGATGATCGGGATGCCCGGCCACCCGACATCGGCCCTCTCCAACAGCTTCTGGCTGCTGCTGCCGATTCTGCGTCGCTTCGGCCATCTGCCCGGACCCGGCTGGACGGATGGCACCTGTCGGCTCGAGGGCCGGGGCGATCATCCCTCGCGCGACCTCTCCGTGGTGGTTCCTCTCCGAGTCGTCGACGGCCGCGGATACCCGACCTACCATGGCTCCCACGCTGTTACCGGTCTCCGGGGCGTGAACGCCTTCTCCATCATCCCCCCCGGGGGCCGGTCCTGGCGAAAGGGCCAGCGCATTCCGGTCCACTTTCTTCCCGAGCCGATTGCGGCGCCGGCGGCGGGAACCGGCTGAGACAGCACAACGCTTTACGGGCGCACCGAATTCGAGCGCCGTGCGTCGGGATGAGCTACGCATCGCACTCCTTTCCATCGAGGGGACGAACAACGACGAGGAGCTGCTGGCCGCGCTCCGCGCCCTGGGGACCGCCGCCGAAGTCGTACAGCTGAAGCAGTTCGAGGGCCGTGACGTCGAGCGGTCCCAGCGCCGGGACCTGTTCGATTACCGGGTTCTGCTCTTTCCCGGAGGCTTTTCGGCCGGCGATTACGTCCGCGCCGGTGCGATCTTCGCCGCCCGGGTTCGGGCTGCTCTGGGGCCCCCGCTCGAGGAGTTCGTTCGGCAGGGGCACCTGGTCGGCGGCGTGTGCAACGGCTTCCAGGTCCTGACCGAGCTCGGTCTTCTGCCGGGCCGACCGGACGGTCGGCTGGGTCCGCCTCAGGCGGCTCTCATGACGAACGACTCTGGTCATCATGAGTGCCGGCCCACGTTCCTCCGCTGGGAAGGCGGCCGGTTCGCCCCGCTCAAGGCGTGGAGCCCCGGTAGCCGGTATCTCATTCCCTCGTCGCACGGGGAAGGCAAACTGGTGCTGTCGGGAGAGCCGGGAGCGCGGATCGATGACCTCGAGCGGAATGGGCAGATTTTGTTCCGCTACGTGCAGCCCGACGGCCAGCCGGCGGTCTATCCGTGGAATCCGAACGGCTCCACCGGGGACATCGCGGCGCTGACCAATCCGATGGGCAACGTCTTCGGCATCATGCCACACCCGGAGCGTTCCTTCTACCGGATCCAGCACCCCGACTGGACCCGAAGCGGGTCGGCCGAGGGGCCGGGGGACGGCCACCGGTTCCTGGAGTCGCTCGTCGAGTTCGCCGAGACGCACGGCTGAGCTGCCATACCGACAGCACCTCCTCGCCCCATCGCTCCCGTGCGACCGTGCGGACAACCCCCCCTCGCCGCCGCCAGCCGCTTCGGAGTCGCGCCAGATGGGAGGCAGACTGTTCCGACGAGACGAGAAGGTAGGCGACCCCATCGGGCCGGAGATGCGACGGCAGGGCCCGCAGGATCCGGGCCGTGACCGCGCAGCCGTCGGGACCGCCGTCCAGGGCGAGATTTTCCCAACGGTCGGGGTCACGGGCGTTCCGGCCCGTCGGCAGATAAGGTGGATTCGAGAGGACGAGGTCGAACCGACGCAACCCCCGCGCCAGATCGGTCCGGACCGGCGCTACGGAGAGGCCGTCGGAAAGCGCCCGGTGACGCAGCGCCGACAGCGCCGCGGGGTTGAGGTCGGTGGCGACGACCTGCCGAGCCCGCGCTCGGGCGGCGGTGAGCGCCGCGAGGCCCCGACCGCAGCCGATCTCCAGGACGCGCTGGCCGGGACGCGGCCGGGCGAACCGGGCCAGCAGCCGACTGTCCTCGCGGACGGGATAGACCTCGATCCGCGTCGCCGTGCGGGTACGCGTCACGACTCACACTCCGGTGACCGTCGCGTTCCGAAGTCCTCTTAGCTTTGGCTGGCCTATCGAAGACGTAACCGCAGGAGTGTGCGTAGCGTGGCGTCTCATCTTCCTTCCGTCAAGATTGGAATCACGGGTCTCCCCGGCTCGGGCAAGACCGAAACGCTGCTTCGGATCATCGACCTCCTCGAAGAAGAGGGGATCAAGGTCGGCGGCATGGTCACCGAGCCGATCGTCGAAAAGCAACGTCGGAGCGGCTTCCAGATCGTGGACTGGCTCACCAAGGAGAGCATGGTCTTCGCCCACGAGGGGCTCAAGTCTCGGGTCCGGTCCGGCCGCTACGGTGTCAACCTGGCCGCGCTCGAAGACCTCGGCATCCGGGCGCTCCAGGATGCCCGCGAGAACGCCGATGTCGTCGTGATCGACGAGGTCGGGAAGATGGAGGTCGAGAGCGAGGCGTTCACCAAGGCTGTGGTCGACACGCTGGACCAGGACAAGTCGATCATCATGACGCTCCACAAGAAGTCCCGCAACCCGCTGCTGCAGGACATCCGTCGGAGGGACGAACTACGACTGCTCGAGGTAACCCCGGTCAACAAGAACCTCTTGGCGTTCAAGATCGTCAAGCTCCTCACGGAGCGGACCCGCTGAGCGAGGAGGTCGCCCTCCAGCGCGAGGGCGGCACTCGGCTCTGGCTGCCGCCCTCGCCGACCTCGAGAGGTCCGGCGCGACGGCGACCCGTGTTCTACAACGCCGCGATGCGCTTCGACCGGGACCTCAATGTCGCGGTTCTCCGCGCCTACTGGCCGACCACGCCACCCTTCCGGCGAGGCTGGGAGATGCTGGCGGCCACCGGAGCCCGAGGGCTTCGGCTCGTGGAGGAGACGGACGGGTTCGACCGGTTCGACTTCACGGAACGGAATGCCGCCGCCTACGCCGTCCTCGAACGGAATCTCCACGACAACGGCCGCTCCGGCCTAAGTTCCCACCTCGCAGACGCAACGGCAACCCTCGAGGAGCGGGCCTTCGACTACGTGGACCTGGACCCGTTTGGCACCCCGGTCCCGTACGTTCCGGCCGCACTGGCGGCGCTGAAGCCGAATGGCCTGCTGGCGGTAACGGCCACGGACATGCCGGTTCTGACCGGTGTCGCCCGCGGGGTAGCCGAGGCACGCTACGGCGCTCGGCCCGTTCGGGGCTCGCAGGGCCCGGAGGCCGGTCTGCGGATACTGACGGCCTACCTGATCATGGCGGCACGGGCGCAGTCTCTCGACCTCACGCCGGTGCTGGGCTACGTCCACGACCACTACGTCCGCGTCTACCTGTCCGCTCGTTCGGCCGATGCCGCATCGGAGAGGCGTAGCCCGATCGGTGGGCCCGCCGAGCTGGGAGAGGAAGGTCCCGAGATCCGGAGTACCGCCCCGTGGGGCCCGCTCTGGCTCGGTCCTCTGTTCGATCCCGGCCTCGTGACCCAGCTCGAGGTTCCGCGGACGGCCGCTCTGCCGAAGGAACTCGGCCGCTTCTTGGACCGCCTCCGCGAGGAAGTGACCGCCGACCGGCCCTTCTATTACGAACCGAACGAGCTCGCATCGGGCCTCCACCTTCGGGAACCCCCTTCCCTGGATGGACTCCTGCAGGCGCTGCGGTCCCGGGGATTCTCGGCGGGA
>JASHOK010000073.1 GCA_030041175.1 Thermoplasmata archaeon
CGACTACGGCGACTACGCCGCGACCACGATCCAGGTGACGCCGGCACCCGTCAACGTGACCGTCTTCCCGACCCAAGGGACCCCCGGCACGGCCGTGGTGACCTATGGAACGGGCCTTGATCCATCGGTGAGCTACAACGTGTACTTTGAGGGGAATGCCACATCGGTCTGTACCGGCATCTCCACTGACACGGGCGCTTTCACGTGCGACTTCTACGCGCCGGCCGATTCCCCCGGCACCTGGCTGGTGGAAGTGATCGACGCCGACCTGAACTCGGGCACGGCCTCGTTCAAGATCGACGCGATCCCGCACGAGCTGCTACTCGCGAGCCCGCAGCAGGCGCAGTACTTCCTGTCGCTCCCCGGAGAGAACTCGGAGATCAAATCCTATGACTACTCGATCGACGACTACCACGGCTTCCTCGTGAACGCGTGGGCGCTCGTGATCAAGACTCCACCCGGGTCCGGGGAAGGCATCAACACCAAGCGGCAGGGCTCCTACGCCGAGTCCTATCTTCTGGTCAACCTGACCTTTACCGCGGACTCGTCCAAGCTCCTGCTCGACTTCTTCCATGGGACCGTTCTTTCCAACGTCCAGCTCCTCGGGTTTACCAACGACCAGGGGCAGCTCCTCAACTTCCTCGAGCTCGAGTTCACCGAGATGACCATCACGACCATGTCCTTGACCGCGGGCCCCACCCTGGCCCCCTACCTGACGCTCAACTGGTCCTTCTCGGATCTCACCGTCGTGGAGAAGCAGAGCAGCCCGGGAGAGAACAATCCCGACACCGTGGCCGGGACCGACGAGTCCCCCTCGGCAGGGTGGGAGATCGGGCAGGTCGTTACCACCGCCCCCATCGCCCGGCCACCCCCAGGGTTCGCCGGGGACACCACCGCTCCGTCCTACCTGATCAGCACGAGCCAGAACGACGGGGAGGTCCAGGATGCGAAGTCCACCGGCACCATTCCGTTCAGCTGGGTCTGGTCTCCCGGCTTGCTGAACGTGACGCTGAAGTGGTCGGGCGGGGCCGACCTCTGGTTCCTGACAACGCCCAAACTCACGTGGCTGAACGTCCTGGCCTACACGGGCATCGGCGAGCAGGAACACAAGGCATGGGCTTTCGAGTTCACGCGCCTGGCCTTGGAATCCATGACGCTGGTCGGAGTGAACGGCTACGTGCCGTTCAGCTTCGACAACTTTGGCTACGAGACTCTATCGTACGTCCCGTACAGCTGATCCCGGCAGGCGCCGCCCTCCCGTCCAATCCGCCTCGCACTCCTCTCCGGCTCAGCGGTTTCCAGGCGGGGCGACGCGATATGCCGGTGGAGAGCTTTAAGCCGCGACCTCCGCTGTGCGGCGCGCATGGCCGCCCCGCGCCTGTCCGGCCGGCCCGACGTGGTTCTGCTCATCGTTGACTGCGCCCGAGCCGCCGGACCCGGCGACGGGCAACCGTCTGCGCCGTCGCTCGTGGCCGACAGCCCCAGCGACTTCGTGCAGTTCCCGAGGGCGGTAACCGCCGCCACCTGGAGCCTTCCGTCCCACGCCTCCATCTTCACCGGTCTCTACCCCTGGAATCATGGCTGCCACAACCTGTCGGCTCTGCGACTTCCTCCGCAGGTCCCCACCCTCGCCACCCGACTCCGGGCAGCCGGATACGCGACGGCGTCGTTCTCGAGCAACTCGGTGCTCTGTCCGGGGACCGGCCTGCTCCAGGGGTTCGACTACGCGGCCTGGGGCCGATGGAGCGAGAACATCCTTCGCGTCGGTACGACCGACCCTCCCCATCTTCGAATGCGGCAAAACGACTTGCCGCCGCCACCGGAGAAAGGCCCCAACTTTCTGGCGGCCGGGCTCGCCTCCAGCCTGCGACACTTTCCGGCGCTAGGAGCCGGCCTCAGCCGGCTGGCCGACAGACTCGGCGCCGGTCCCGGTGGGCGTCTTCCACCGGTCTCCTCCTGGATCGAGCCGTCGGTGGCGGGGTGGCTGAGCTCACTGCCGCCGGACGTTCCGGCCTTCACTGCGGTGAACCTGATGGATCTCCATGAGCCGTACGTCCCCGGGGACCGGCACCCGGGCCAGGGAGGCCCTCCGCCGTTCTTTTCGTGGGTTCCCCAGGACGGTCGGAGCTACGCAGATCGAAAGGAGCGCATGGCCGCCGAATGGGTTTCGGAGCTCCGAGCCCTGTATTCCCGCCAAAGCGCAGAGGCCGCGCACCGGGTAAGCGCCCTGTGGCATACCCTGCAGCGGCTGCGCGCAGGTCGGCCCATCCTCTTCGCGGTCCTGAGCGACCACGGTCAATCCCTCGGCGAGGATGGATGGTACTTCCATTCCCACGGACAGCCCCGCGACGAGCTGATCCGGGTCCCCCTCGCGATCCATTTTCCCACGCGATCGATGGCCGAGGATGCCCGACGCCATCAGCAGGACTGGGTCAGCCTAGTCGACCTTGTCCCGACGATCGCGTCGGTAGTGGGAGTGGATGGCTTTGGCCCCTTGGATGGCACCTCTCTGCTCGGGACCCCGGAAACCACGGCCGAACGTGGCGTGTTTTCCGTAGGGGACGGACCGATTCGTCGGAGCTCAGGCCGGGCTGCTCGAGGAGCGGCGGGATCGGAGCTCCGCGCGGCGACCTGCGTGAGCTTCGTCGCGGACACACGAGTCACGGTCACGGGGCACGAGGACGGCTCCATTGTTCTCGACCGAGCCCGGGTGGGCAGCGGAAGCCTCCCGTCGTATACGTCGGACGGACCCTTGGAGCTGGCGACCCGGCAGGCGGCGTCGGCGGTCCGCTCGATGCTCGCCGCGCCGGCGGAACCCTGGTCGGATGAAGTGAGCCGGCGGCTCACCACCTGGGGCTATGGCTGAGTCTCCGGCACCGGACGGGTCACCACCCGTGACCCCCGGAGCCGCACCGCGCCTGCGGGAACATCTCCCCCTCCTGATCATTCTCGTGGTCGGAGCCGCGGTCTACGTCGCGGCCTCGTGGTACCAGTGGGTAGACCTCGACGAGGGACTCTACCTCGGCGCGGCGGTGTCGGTCGCCCACGGGAGCATCCCGTTTGTGGACTTCGCCTCTCGGGAACCGGTTCTGATCTACTGGCTCGCGCTGGGCGTGTCCCTGCTGGGACCCAGCCTCTTCGTCGGCCGGGTCATGGTGGACATTCTTGTGCTGGTCGCCGCGGTCGGCATTTACGCGGTGACCGGTCGCGTGGCCTCCCGCTGGGCCGCGCTAGCAGCCGTCGTGCTCTTCCTGTTCAATCCGTTCGACATCTACTATGGATCGATCATCGCGGTGGAGGCCGCCCTTGCCGCGCCGCTGGTCTGGTCCGTTTATTTTCTCTATCGCACGTCCAAGCCTAGCGTTCTCGACGCCGTGGCCTCCGGGCTCCTGCTCGGCGTCGCGGTCCTCACTCTGAGGGACAGCATCGCGCTGGCCCCACTTTTCCTGGTGCTCCTGGCCTGGGTCTTCCGCGCCGATGCACGGGCGGTGCTCGTCCGTTTCGGTGGGTGGATTCTCGGAGTGTTCCTGACGCTGGGGACGGTGGTCCTCACGTTTGTCGCTCTGACGTCGTTCTCCTGGATCTGGACGGAACTCGGACCGGGTCCGAGCTACTTCAACCACGTGCAACCGGCCCTACAACGGCTCGGCACGCTCGGATACACCTCCGTGTTCGAGCCAGCCCTTCTGGTCCTGATCTGCCTCGCTCCGGGAGCGGCCCTCATCGCCTCGGGCCGACGCTGGTGGGGCGAGCGGCTGGGCGAAGCGGCCGGACTGCTGATCATTGCCGGCCCGTGGCTGGCCGTCACCTACTTTTCGCACGGCGCCGGGGACCTGTTGTTTCCGGCCGTCATCCTCCTGGGCGCACTGCTCCTGTTCAGCTGGTTCGGCGGACTGCGCGCCCTCGTCGGGTCGTATGCCGAGGACGAGCAGCCGCCCGGGCAGGCCTCGCTGCTGGCCGTGTGCGCCGTCTGGATCCTGATCGACATCGTCGTGGACGCGATCGTGTCGGCCAACTACTTCGTGCACCGGATCCTGGAATTCTCCGTTCCCGGCTCGATGGTCGGAGGGATCCTCCTCGCGCGCTTCCTGACCGCCTATCCTTCCGGTTCGGGCGTATCCTCGGTCAGCGGCTCGCACCCGACTCCTGCTGGGGAGCCCCGCCTCCTATCGAGGCTCGGCGGAGGACGCTCCGTGCTCGCCTCGGTGGTCGTAGTGCTGCTCGTCGCGTCGTCCCTGTTCTCGGCCGTGGCCGTCCTGGGCCCTTCCAATCCGTACAATGAGCCCTACGTCAGCGGCCTGAGCTCTCTGAATGCGGACCAGCGGGCCTACTCGCTGCAGGAAGTTCACGCCGTCGCCGGATACCTCGATGCCAATTCCCGGGCCGGAGCCACACTGTTCTCGGGCGACCTCGCCTTCCTCACCGCGGCGAATCGCCCGGAACTGCTGAACCTATCGATCGTGATCGATCTCTACAATCGGCCCTTGAAGTTCGATTCCCTGCCCCTGGGGCCGTCCTTCCGGGACCTGGCTCCCTCGTGGTCCCAGATCTTCCAGCACTGGAACGCTACCTACGTGCCGCTCGTCGTCGTCGGCGCACGCACCGTCGACCTCGAGACGAACTTTCCGTACCTGGAGTCGTACATCGCCTCCCACTATACCTTGGTCGCTACGTTCGGCGACCTGGGGACGCCCTCCGGGGTCGAGGTCTGGAAGGTTGGAACGGCCGAAGCCGGGGGGATCCGGACGGCCTCCAGCACCGGTCCGGGCGATAGCACCTCGTCGCTCGCCTATCTCCCCTCGACGAACACCGTTGCGCTGGCCTCCTGGGATGCCCATGCCATCGACTTCCTGAACGCCTCCACATTCGATCTGTGCGGCAACTACTCGCTCCCCTCCTCGGTCACCGGCATCCGATTCCTATCGGTCGACCCGTCCACCGGCGCGCTCTGGGCCGGCACGCTCGGTCGAAACCTGTTCGTCGCGCAGGTCGGCTCGGCCTGTCGCGCGACGTCGGCGTTCGAGGTCAACCTGACCGGGTCACCCACGGCCATCGCCTTCGACCCGACGCTCAACGCGGCGGTCATCGGGGAGGAGTCCGAGGATCTGGTGGCCGTCGTGAACGACACTTTCGGGAACCTGATCCGGTCGTTCACGGTGGTCTCGTCCCCGGTGGCGATCTCGGCGCTCCCCGGGACCGACCAGGTCTACGTCACCTCCGGGTCGAGCGACGACGTCGGATCGTACGACGTTTCCACGGGAGCGGAGACCAGCCTGACCGACGTGGGCTTCGAGGCGAACAACGTCCTCGCGACGTCGTCCACTCTGTTGCTGACGTGGTCCGCTCCCGGTTTGGTCGACTGGCTGAACCGGACCACCGGCGTGGTGACGGGCTCGGCCGCCGTGGGCCCGGAGGCCGAGGGTTGGGCGACCGAGGGCGGCCTCGTCGCGGTCGGCTCGTATCGCTCGGGAGTGGTCACCCTGCTGAACCTCACGGGAGTAGCCGTGGTCGGTTCCCTGTCGACGCGGACGTGTCCGGCGGCGGTGACGTTCGTCGCCTCGGCCGGCAGCTTGGCCTTCGGCGGTGCCTGCAACGGCTCCGCCGAGCTCTGGCTCGTGAAACCTCTCGTTCAACTTTCCTTGGGTCCGGTCGGAGCCGGGAACACTCTCCGACTGAACGGCCTCCTCGTAGAGACTCCGAGTGTGGTGTCGCTGCTTCCCGGATACTACTGGTTGAATGCCTCCGGCCCGGGTCGCATCAGCCAGTCGACCCGCCTTGCGGTCACCAACGACACGTCATGGACGCCTGTGCTCGGAGCTTCCTTCGCCGGCGTCCGGCAGTTGCAGGGTGTGTTCGTCGGACTCGTCGTACTGGGAGCGGTTGCGGCCACTGTTCTCTGCCTCCGGTTCCGGCCGCCGCCTCGGCGGCCGCCCGGCTAGTCCGGGGCGCCACCGGCAAGGAAGAGGTTGCGTCCGTGCCGGCCGACGGCGAGCATAGCCGCGTGGACACGCTCGAGCGTCGGATCGGGGATCTCCTCCACCAGCCGGGGTCGCATCAGGATCCGGTACACCCGATATCTCGCCGCGATTTCCTCCCACAGCGGCTTCTCAGCCTCCCAGGTTTCGGACCGCCACTCGATCAGGAGATTCCTCACCCGGCCCGCGCGGAGGCTGTCGAGGGCTCCCCGGAGTACCTTCGGCTCGCCGCCCTCGACGTCGATCTTGAGCACGTCGACGGATGGAAGTGCGAGGTCGTGGACGACCGTATCGATGCGGAGGGAACGGACGGTCAGGGACCGGGTGCCTACATGCCGTGCGGTCGAGTGAAAGGAAGCCGCCTCGTCGGAGAGAAAGAGGGTCTCTTCTCCATCGTGATCGGACACGGCTTCGGCCCACACACGGACCTGGGGACGCGGATTGTCCCGGAGCGACTCAGAGAGGAGGGCGAAGTTCTCCGGCTCGGGTTCGAACGCGAAGACGCGACCGGTCGGTCCCACGCGCTGCGCCGCCAGGAAGGTGTACCACCCGATGTTCGCCCCGACGTCGACCACGCAGGCGCCGGGCCGGCACAGGGACGTGAGGATCTCGGAGATCGGTGGCTCGTACCAGCCCGCGACGGCCATCGCAGCGTTTTCCGGCAGTGTGTTGCGCGGATTCAAGCGCACTCGGGCTCCGCCGATCCGACCGAACGTCTGGGGGCTCCGGACGAACGATTGCACCACTTTCTCTTCCATCGCGGCCGTCGCGGTGCCCAACCCGTCCGGAAGACGGACGGCGACGGAGGGGTATCGGGCCAGCAACGCACAGGAGCGGAGCACGAACCGAAGTCGCGCTCCCCCGAGACGGGGGACCGGCAAGGAACCGACACGGCGGGTCGAGAAAGCCCCGGGTGTCGCCACGGTTGTCCCCCTGACTCCGACGGCGGCTGATAAAGGACGGCCGACCTGCTCGGTCGCCCACGGAGCCCCACGCCACCGGCTGTTGACGGGAGCCGGCCGAGAGAGGGGTGCTTAGGCCGCACCACCTTGTTTGTGCAGTTGCAGGATGCGCTGTCCCCGGGATTGCCAGGTCAGCTCAGCGTGCGCCGCCGCGAGAGCCGCGTCGCCGAGGCGTTGCCGAAGCGACGGATCTCCGGCGAGCCGTACGACCCCCGCCACAGCCTCCTGGGCGGTTTCGGCCAGGAGTCCTCCTTTTTCGCCGTGCGTGCCGAGGTAGTGTTCCGTGATGGGGGTACGAATCCCGACCGTAGGGATTCCCGCCGCCATGTAAACCGGCACCTTTCCGTTCGCCTCGAGCGGGTTCGTCTTCCAGGTCACGGCGACGTCCGCTGCGGCGAGGACGCGCGAGGTGTCGTCATACGGAACGGGTCCCGGGAATTGGACCTGGGAACCGATTCCCAGCCGGGTGCATCGGTCGCGGTACTCGCGCAGCGTCGAGCCGGGGTTCGGAACCCCGTACAGCCGAAAGACGGCGTTCGGGATCTGCCGAAGGATCTCCGGGGCGGACTCGAGCAGGCGGTCGATGCCTTGCGTTGGCGAGAGGGACCCGAGGTAGGCGATCACGAAGTCTCCCTCCGTCCGGCTCTCCTTCGCTCGAGCGGCGGCGCGGAACTTGTCGCGGTCCGCTGAGGATAGAATGGAGTGTTCGGGAACTCCGTCGTCCAGGAACACGATCCGATCCGCAGTCCGCGGGGAGTGCTCCCGCAGGAACCGGACCATGGATGGGGAGCTCGTGACAATGAAGCTCGCACCGTCCTCGGCGAGTCGTTCCACCCGGCGGAGCCAGGCCTTCGTGACACCACCGAGACCCCGCCGGAGGTACCGACTCGTCTCTTCGACCAGGGACCCCTGCAGGTCGACCACGTATGGGATCCCGCGCAGTTTCCGGATCAAGGCGCCGATCGAACCCCCCTCGTAGAGGTGCACGTGCAAGGACCCGGGAAGCTCGCGCCGAGCCAGCACCGTACGAGCGAGGAGAACGTCCATTCCCGGCCGGGACCAATGCAAGCCCGTGGCGAGCCCCCGAATCTGGGGACCCGCTCGGACGACCTCGAGTCCCGGGAGGTCAGCTCCGGTGCCGTACGTGAAGACGGTGGGCGACCGGCAGAACGCGGAAACGCCCTCGATCTCCCCGAGGATTCTGGCGCTGCAACCGCCCGGGGTGTAGAAGGGAGTCGGCGCGACGACCGCGAAAGGAGCAGGTGGTAGATCCGACACCGCTGGGCCGTCCCGCGCCGCTGGTACCCGGACTTGTCGCAGGGAGTCGGCGCTCGCGGATTCTCCGGTCTCGGTCAGACGCTGCGAAGGATCGTGTTCAGCCGCTCCATGGCGCCCAGGGGGAGTGCCCCCCGATGCCGGACGCGGTTGGCCATGGACATCCCGACCAGCGTGAGGAGCATCACCGGGACGGCGGTGGCGATCGGCATTCGGGTACGGGAGTCGTGCCGGTACCGGACCGGGACCTCCAAAACCGGGTACCCGCCCTGTACCACGTGATAGAGCATGCCCACCTCGAACGCCCGATTCGTGACCGTCAGCCGATTCAGGATCAGGTCGACGACTTCGTGGGGGAACACTTTCAGCCCGCACTGAGCGTCCGCGACCCGGACGTTGAGGGAGGCTCGCACGAGGGCATGCCACACCCAGCCGACGAATCGACGCCACTGACTCTCGGGTACCACGACCACGCTTGGATCGACTCGACGGGAGGCAATCACGCAGAGATGTTTCTCCAACCCGATGTTCAGGAGCGTACGCAGGTCTTCCGGCGGAACGCTCCCATCAGCGTCCGCGTAGGCAACCAGCGAGAGCGTGGCATGTCGGAATCCTTCGAGAATCGCCCCGCCCCGGCCGAGCTTGCTAGGATAGCGAAGACAACGAACCCCTCGGTCCTCGAAGCGCCTCGCAACGTCCTCAGTGCCGTCGGACCCGTCGGCCACGACCAAGACCTCGTGGGGGATGCCGTACCCCTCGAGGACGGGGAGATACCGCTCCAAGGTCGGCCCCAACCGGTCCTCTTCGTTGTAGGCAGGTATGATCAGCGAGAGCCCTGCGGGAAAAGTTCGCGGGGGCGCCGTCGTTCAACGCCTCCCACGGTTGCCGAGGGTCCCCAGCGAAAGCGCCACCGTCTCCGGAGGAAGGGCTGGGGTCCGCGCGGAGGGTCGCACTGGGCCCTTACCTGAGCGGCCCGATTAATATGTTCCGGTAGGGGCCGCTTTGCGGTTTCACTGAAGCCGTGGAAGCGTGCCGGCCCTCACCGTTCACTCGGAAATGGCCGACGCGAAGCCTCTTTTAGTACGCCCGGGACTGCGACCTTCCGTGGAAACCCGGAGCGCCTTGATCACTGGCATCACTGGGCAGGACGGATCGTACCTCGCCGAGCTGCTGCTTTCGAAGGGGTATCGGGTTTCTGGGCTGGTCCGCCGCCTGAGCAGCCCCAATATGTCTCACTTGGCCGGGATCCAGGGCCGAATCGAGATCCTTGACGGCGACCTGATGGACCAACACTCGCTAAACGAGGCCGTCCGAAGGTCCGCCCCGACCGAAGTGTACAACCTCGCTGCCCAGTCGTTCGTCGGCACCTCGTTCACGCAGCCCGTCTTAACCGGAGAAATCACAGGTCTCGGCGTCCTTCGTCTCCTCGACGCAGTCCGGGCGGAGGCCCCGTCGGCTCGGTTCTACCAGGCGTCGTCCAGCGAAATGTTCGGACAGGTCGATCGAGAGCCACAGGACGAATCTACGCCGTTCCATCCTCGCAGTCCGTACGGCGTGGCCAAAGTGTACGCCTACTGGGCCTGCGTGAACTACCGGGAGGCCTACTCGATGTACATAAGTAATGGGATTACTTTTAACCACGAGAGCACCCGGCGCGGAGTTGAATTCGTGACGAGGAAGGTGTCGGATGGTGTGGCACGGATCGCGGCCGGCCAGACTGACGCCATCACCCTCGGAAACCTGGACGCCAAGCGTGACTGGGGTTACGCCCCGGACTACGTCGAGCTGATGTGGCGGGTGCTCCAGCACGCGGCTCCCGGGGAATTCGTCGGCGCGACGGGGGAGTCCCATACGGTGCGGGAGTTCGTTCAGGAAGCCTTTGCTGTCGCCGGAATTCGGGACTGGGAGAAATACGTCCGGGTCGACCCGAAGCTCAACCGTCCCGCGGAGGTCTACAACCTGCGGGGGGACGCCTCCAAAGCCAAACGCGAGCTGGGGTGGGAGGCGAAGACGCGGTTCAAGGAGCTGGTCCGGATCATGGTGTCGGCCGATATGGACCGCGTGGCGAAGGCTGCCGGAAGGTAACGCACCGCGCCCCTAGGGCCTCGTCCCTCCCTACCTCGGCTCGGCTAGGTGCAGCCGCGCTCCGCCGAACCCTCAGGCCGCCGGCGGGGACCCGAGCCGTCGGGCGAGGAACTTTCGCAGCCAGTCCAGCCGAATACCGAAGACGCGCTCGGCAAACTCCACGAAGACGAGATCTCCGGGCAGGAGGGTTCCGGTAAGCAAGACCACGCCCACGAAGAGACCCGCGGCGCCCAGTACCATGGGGATTACGACCCAGTGTGGGGGGTGGAGCAGCCCGATCCCGTAGAAGGCCGGAAGGCCGATGGCGAGCGAGATCGCGACCGGTACGAAGAGCGTCTTCGCGAACGGGCTGAGATTGTATCCGCGGTAAAGCAACGCCAGACTGAGCACCGGGAAGAGTATTCGGGCCACGCTCCAGGCGGCGGTCGCGCCGAGCAGGCCGTAGGCCGGAATCAACGAGAGACTCAGTCCGATGTTGACGACGGCGGAGATGGACGAGGCGGCGAGCTGGTTCCGAGCCTCGCCGAGGCCCGCGAGAGCGGCGTTGACCGGGCCGAGCAGGGCCCCGGCGAACGCGGCCAGCGATAGCACGGCCAGCGACAGCGCGGCCGGAGTGTACCGCTGGCCAAAGATCGCGGCGAGGGAAAGGCTCGGGTCGGCGAAGAAGAGGAGGAAGAGTGGAAACAGGAGCAGGATGGTCCAGCGCGTCCCCAGCAGGTACGTTCGCCGGATGGCGCCGAGGTCTCCGCGCCGCAGCAAACGCGCCGTGACGGGCAGGAAGATGAACGTCAGGGCTTGGCTCGCCAGGATGAGCAGGCGCGCGAGGGTCATCGCGGCCGAGTAGTAGCCGACCGTCGTTTCGGGCCGGTAGAGGCCCAGGATGAGTGTGTCGGCAAAGCCGGTGAGGAAGTTGAACGAGACAACGCCCCAGAACGCGAGCGTCAGGTGCCACAGCTCGGGCGGAGCCGAGGAGGGCACGACGGCCGGCCTCGGGAGTGTCTTGGGGAGCTGCCGGACCGAGTAGACGATGAAGGCCACCATCGCGACCGCGTTGCAGAGCAGGTAGGCCCAGAGTACCCCCGTCAGCCGGAGGTGGAACAGGACGAACAGCGCCAGAAAGACGACGAAGAGGGCCGGGTCCAGGATCTGGTTGAACCAGACGTTCGGTCGGACGTCCTCGAAGCCCTGGAAGATCGCCGCCAGGACCGAGGAGACGATCGTGAACCCGATCGTGATCGATAGCAGCTGAAAGACGGGCACGAGGCCCGGGTTGTGAAAAACGGCGGCCAGCGGTGTCGCGAGAAGGTAGACGGCCAGCGACGAGACGACGGAGACGCCGGCGGTCACCGCGATCGACCATCGGATGACCGCCCAACGTTCCCCAGGATCGGTCCGGTACGATAGGGTCCGGGCGATCGACTGGGTCATCCCCAGCATTGCCACGACGAGTACCAGTCCGGTCGCCGCGAGCCCGAGGTTGAACTCCCCCCACGCCTCGACCGAGACCAACCGGGCGACCAGGACCCGGCCAACGAAGCTCAGCGCCAGAAGCAGGATCGTCCCCACGACGAGGAGTGTCGTGCCGCGACCGATCGACGCCGTCGCATCGGCGAGGAGGTCCTCGTCGGGGGTCTCCGCCGAAGCCTCCGTCGACCGCTGACCCCTGCGTCGGCGGAGGTCTGCTCCGGTGGGTGTGCCGGACGCACTCACCGGTCCGCTTCCCGCCTAGTCGCTGAAGGTGAGGGCGTAGTAGTTCAGTGTCGTTACAAACTGCCCGTTGGGCGCCGTTCCGATGAACTGGAACTCGATGAGGGGATACGGGACGGTCACCGTGAGCGTCACTGGAACCCAGCCGGTCTGCCCCGCGAAGGCAGAGTAGTCCAGCGTGATCGTCGAGGTCAGGTTCCACGCCTTCCAGGTCAGGTTGAGCGCCGGTGTCGCATCGGTGTAGTGCTTACCTACGGGGTGCACCGCCACGAAGACGGTGAAGTTGGTCGTCCCCGCAGGGAGGGTCGCGGGTCCCCCTTTCCAGATCGTGCCGGCGTGGCCGGAGAGGCCCCGGATGGCGTAACCCCCGGCCGTGGTGTTGTTCGCGCTGACTACCCCCACGGCACCCGCCGTCACGCGAGCCGGAGTCAGGGACGTGGGGTAAAACGTGACGTTCATGGGTTCCGGTGGGGGGCGAAGGTTCAGGGTCGGTCCGGGGTAATGGTAGCCGAAGAGGTACGTCACGCCGCCCGAGGGGGGCGTGCCGACCGAGGCGACGACCCCATAGTCCGACGAGTTCCAGAGCATGGCGTCGGAGAACGACGGCAGAACGCTCAGCCAGTTCTCATCAATGTACACGTACGCGGGCGGATTCGTGGTGTTGAAGACATAGTACTTGACCTTCGTACCGAGCGTGTACGCGTGCACGTCATTTGCAATCAAAGGGAAGAGATTCGGGCTCGCAAGTGCGGTCGCTTCCGCGGGGATCAGCGCCGCCACCCGCTGAAGAGCAGGGTAGCCCGGGGGCTCCCCCCACTGGAGCGTGAACGAGTACCCCGGGGAGCCCGCCCCCGGACTCGGGATGTACGGGTTCGCGGGGCTCAACAGCACGTTCACCGCAACCACAACGATCACCGCCGCAGTCAACATCCCGCCTAGAGGCCGCGACCCCTTCCGAGGCAGGAACACGGCGGCGGGTTGGGGGGACGATGCAGCGGCACTCCGGGACGCGGGCCGGGTCCGAGCGGACGCCTCCGCCTTCTGGGCGAGAGCCACAAGCTTGCCGCTCAGCTCCGTGGGGTCCGGGTCCGGGCGACTCCCGGTGGTGGACCACATGTCGAGCAGCACGTGGAGGGCCTGAGCTGCCTTCGCAAGCGTGTCGTAAGGGTCCCCGGACGGGCCGGAAGGCGGTTCCGCAGAGGGCGGGCCCGAGCCCGTCCCGTCCTGGGCCGCCGGAGCTGAAACCGGTTTGGCTCGGCCAGGACCGACGACATTCAGGCCGTAGGCCACGCCGATGAAGATCATCGAGGCGCTGACGATCCCATACTGGACCCCGAGAAGCGTAAACGAGTTGATCGTCGCGGTGAGGGTGTAGAAGATCCACGGGCCCGAGATGATGAAAGTCCGGGGTGCGAAGAAGGGCAGGAAGGCGACCAGCGCGAACAGCAGGGCCCAGTACTCTACGCGGACGAACGGGTCGGCGACGAGGCTGGTGATCGTGAGATGCACCAGAATCGTATGGATGGGGTAGTACCAGAGCGGGCCCGACGTGACCTTGGCCGTGGTCGAGGGACCGAGTCCCGCCTGGGTTTCCAGGATCCGCAAGATGAAGTAGCTCACCACCGAGCCTACGATCAGGACCACGGACGCGATGACCCGCGCCTTGCGGACCTCGGCGCCGAGCCACTTCCAGGCGGCCCGGAGGAAGTCGCGTCCCTTCCGGCCGCTGCCGCCCGCACGCCACCGCAGGCGAGCGGACTCGAGAGTGGCGCGGAGGGGTGGCAGCAGGAAGAACACGCCGATCAGCCCGGCGATGATCGGTCCCAGCTCCACCGTGCAGATGGTGAAGATCGCCGGTAGAATCGCGAGCAGGTACTGCCGGCGGGCCATGAGCAGAACTAGCGTGAACGTCCCGAGTGGGAGGAACGCCTCCAAGTGGAAGTCGAACATGTTGCCCGAGAGCACGGGTACCCAGACGAGATACAGTCCCGCCGCGGCGAGCGCCCGCGGGTTGGAGTCCGTGAGGTCGCGCGTGAGGTAGAACAGCGGTATCGCCGCTGCCCCTACGGCGGCGGCCTGAAGCATGAGGAGCGCGGAGGCGCTCGGAAAGAACCGGTAGAACAGTGCAAGCACGTAGAGCAACGGGGCCGGGTGCAGCGCAAAGAGCGAAGTGATCTGGTTGTCACCGTAATTGAGCGACTCGAAGAAGCCCGCCCCGTGGTTGTAGGACCAGAAGGCTTGCATGAACGCTCCCAGGTCGGCGCTCCGGGCAAACAGCTCCTGAGCGCGAAGGATGCAGAACCAGGCGGCGATCACCGCGTAGGCAACGACGAATGCGAAGAGAGCGTACTCGTAGGAGGTGACGTGCCAGCGGTGGCCCGCAGTCGCCTGCTCGGCATTCGGAGTCGAGGGCTTTGGGACCGGACTTGAACTCATCTTGCTCGTGGTGGCGAGGGGCTCTCCGCGCGTGGGGCCGCGCCTTGAACGCGGGAGCTTTTAGGCTGAGTGGCCCACCCATCGGAACCGGGGATGGCGGAGCAGCTGCCGGAGAGCGTGACCCTCGTCAACGGTTCGCTTCCGTGGGACGGGCACACGCAGATCCTTCGCATGTACCAATCCGGACTGGAGGCTCTGGGGATAAAATCCCGATGGTACCAATGCGTGGATCCCTCGACGGATATCCGTGTCCCGCCGAGTCAGGTTCGCGTCAACGGGTGGAGGGTCCCTCCCGGCGGGCAGTTCGAGCAGGGAGTCAACCGGCTGCTACCGGTGTTCGCGCGGCGCCTCAGACAGGTGGAGGGTCCAGTCGTTCATGTGAACGACGTATATCTGGCCCGACTGGCCGCGTATCGCCGCGACGTCGTCGTGAACGTGGCCGACCTCTCCAAGCGGACGACCCGGTTCTACCCGCGTTCCGCATCGATGATCCACGACTACAATCTCCGGTTCCTGCAACGATGCCTCGGAGTCGTCGTGATCTCCGACTTCACTGGCCGGGAGGTGGCGAGTCTTCTGAAGCTTCCGGCAGAGCGTATCCGTCGGGTCACGCCCTACTCGACCGTACGCCGCACCAGTTCGGCGCGGTCGTCACCGCCGGCGCCGACGCCCGGGCAGCCCTGGCGCCTGCTCTATGTGGCCACGGACCGGCCGCACAAGAACCTGGCCACATTCTTCCAGATCCTTGCAGACCTAGGTCCATCGTTCGAAGGTGTGCTGGTCGCACGGGTTTCTTCGCGGACGTTACACCGGGTCCAGAACCTCGGCCTCGGGCCCAGGCTACGAATTCTCTCCAACATGGACGACCTGACCGAAGTCTATGATGCGGCGCACATCCTCGTCCACCCGTCCTACTATGAGGGATTCGGGCTACCCCTGATCGAAGCCATGTCGAGAGGCCTTCCGGTGGTCGCGAGCCGCTCCACAGCCGTGCCCGAGGTCGTGGGGGACGGCGGTGCCCTCCTCGATCCGTCGGATCCGGCGACGTGGGTCAGCTGGATCCGGCAGCGGGTGTCGGCCGGAGACTATGCAGACTGGTCCCGGCGTGCCTGGGAGCGGAGCGCGACCTTCTCGGTCGAGCGGACGACGAGAGAGCTCCGGGAAGCGTACGCGGCGCTCGTGCCTTAGCCGGGTACCTCGTCCCGGCTGAGTCTGGTTGCCTGGAGGTAGCGGCGCCGGGCCGTGTGCGGCGCGAACAGGTAGAAGACGGATCCGAGCACGACCGCAAGGTTCGTACGGACCACGTAGGTCGACTGCAGTCGGGGGACCGACAGCAAGTCCCGCAGCATTGCCTGACGATGCGGGGCCGGGTCCCGGAGCCTGGAATAGATGCGATGGACGAGGACCAGGGCATCGCCACTCGCCGAGACCTGCCGGTCCCTCACCGAGCGGGCGAGGGCCCGGATAACGTCGTAGTCGTTCCGGATGAGCTCCGCGTGCTCACGTTTCTTCTCCGCGACCTCCTCCAAATTCCCCCCTGTAACGGCAGAAACGTTCCCCGAGTGCAGACGATACTCGGTGAGGATTCGCTCGTCGATTCGGAGTGTCCCGTCGGAAGCGAGTGCGCAGTAGAACAGCAGCGTGTCGACTGCGAACTTGACCTGGTCCAGCAGGGGCCGGGCGCGCTCCGCCAACGCGCGGGACACGGTCATCGAGCTGCAGTTGAAGTCCGGATGCTGGGAGGCGAGCGGCCCGAGCCTTCGGTCCTTCGGGGAGCCCGAGAGCACGACCGTGCCCGGATGGCCGACGCGCCGGAGCGCCCGCGTTCCCCCGGCGGGCTGAGCATACGGCCGACCCGCCTCGTCGACGTAGCGGAACCGGTTGTGGACGAAGACGAGTGTCGGGTCCTGGTCGAATGCCGAGGCAATCGCTTCCAGCTTGGTGGGTTCGAACCGGTCATCGTCCTCGAGGAAGCTGAGAAGCGAGCCGCGACTGTGCTCGATGCCGGCGGCGATCTTCGCTCCGAGAGGGCCGGCGTCCGTCCGGATCAGTCGAGCACCGGCCGCACCGAGCCACGCATCGAGTGCGGCTTCCTCGAAGTTCTTCACCACGACGATCTCGTACTCGGACGAGGGAAGGGATTGGGCAACGACGCTCGAGACTGCCGAGCGAAGGAAGTCGGCGCGGGAGTGTGCCGTAATGATCACGCTGATGCGGGGGCCGGAAACCCCGGGTGCCGTTCCATTTGGCGTCATAGGAACCCAATTCTCGGCTTGCCGGGCAGTCGGTCGGCCCGGAACATTGTCCGACCCCTGCCGCCAGCAAGAAATAGCTTCCGCTTTCGAGAGTAACGCCGCCAGCGCATCCGTCGCTTGAGTGTCTCGTAACGCTCAAGTATTTGGGGATTCACGTGGGACTACCGAGTCCGGCGCCGTTCGCGGGTCCGTGGTCCTTCCCTCGGGTGGGACGCGGGCGCGGCTGTTCCGGGCCGGAATGGGCCATGGAGCGGATTACCTTCGTCACCGAGCCGCTCCTGACCCCCGAGTTTGTCCAGTACCGGGTCGTCGTTCCCTTGCTGGCGCGCCTCAAGCAACGCTACGACGTCGCGTTGGCGGCACCGGCGCTTTCCGACGAAGTGCTCCGGGGCCTGGAAGCCGAGGGGATCCGGGCCATCACGCCTCAGATCTGGTTCCCGGAGCCCCGCCAACCGCGGGACGAGGTCGTGTCCTACGTGGCCTCCTGGCTCAGGGATGCCCTGCTCGGGCTGAACCGTCGTGCCCTCGACCGGTTGCTCGACGCCGAGCCGGGCCTCCGCGTGAACTACTCGATGACCACGGCCTGCCACGCCGATCTCTGGTACGTGCTGGGTCGACCGATTGGCCCGACGTTGCGCACGATCCAGAAGTCTCTCGCCTGGCGCCTCCGCCTTCCGGTTTCGATCCTCGGACCGATGGCGGGTGTCGTAGACCGGCGACACATGGACGACCTCGTTCGGAACTCCGGGTGGGTCGTCGCAAGCAACCAGTTCCTGGCCGGTCAGCTCGCACACGAGGGATACTCGGTGCGCGGCATTCTCAACATCTTCCTGCCGTCCGATCGCTTCCGGCCCACCACCGCCGCTCCGACGCGCGACTACGTGCTGCTCTATCTCGGCAAAGAGACGGATACGGCCACGGCCCAGGCTCTCATCGAGACCGGCGTACCGATCAAGGTCTTCGGCGCGAAGAGTGCCGGCTGGGTGGCCGGCGCGCTCAAAGGCACTTCCCACCCCAACGTGGAGATGGTCGGATTCGTCGATGACGAACGGCTGGCCGAGCTCTACTCCAATGCCGCGTTCACGGCGTTTCCGTTCACCGAAGAGCCGTTCGGCCTCGTCCCGGTCGAGTCGATGGCCTGTGGAACCCCGGTCCTGACGTACAACCGTCAGGGACCCGCCGAGACCGTCGTCGACGGCGTGACCGGATGGCTGGTCGAGGACTCTGCGGGATTCCTTCGAAAGGCCAGGGACGTCCTGACGCAGGGATATGGTGCCTGGATGAGCCGTCAGTGTGTGAGCCGCGTCCAGCGGTACCAGGTCGGCGCCATCGCCGAGGGATGGGACGAACTGATTCGGGAACGACTGGCGGCCTCGTCGGCGAGCCGGATTCCGCGGTTGGCCCGGTACCCGTCGAGGCTCTGGGGTCCGAGTCCCTCGGGTAGCCGATCCGAGATCGCTTCGGTGATCGATACCCGGGGCCCTGCGCTGCAGCGTGGCGGAGGTTTCTTCGTCGGGCTCAAGGACTGGCAGGCCATCGAGCCTCAGAGTCCGGGCGCATCCTCGCCGTGGCCGAGCGGGCTTCCGCATCCGGGCGACCGGGGCTTGACGTCCCCCGGCGACCACGGGACGCGTACCGACCCATCGAACCGTTCGCGGAGCCCGACGGGCGGCACATCAGCGGGCAGCGGTGGAAAAGCTGATACCCCATAGCGACGCAAAGAGAAGCGGGGCCGCGATTTCGCGGCGGTCCGATCCTGCCCTGCGGGGGATCGCCTCCACCGGAGCCCGCGCGCCTACGTAGGTCATGTCGCGCACGCCGAACGTTCTCGTCATCGTTCTGGACTGCGTCCGCGCGAGTGACTTTCCCGGCGTCCGGCCCGGCGTCGACGGGATGCCCGCGACGAAAGCCCTCCAGAAGGAGTTCGTAGCGTTCCCGCGTGCCGTGAGCCCGGCGACGTGGACCCTCCCGTCGCACGTGAGCCTGCTCTCTGGCGAGAATCTTTGGGAGCATGGAGTCCACGGCAAGGGTCGCTCGACGCTGCCGTCCGGTTTGCCGGGCATCGCACCGATGCTCCGACGTCTGGGATACCGGTGTTTGCTCGCCTCGGTCAATCCGTTCGTCAGCCCGGATTGGGGCTTTGGCGAAGGCTTCGATACCGTCGATTGGGGCGGCGGTTACGGACTGTACCTCCGGGCCGGCGGCTCGGTGGTGCCGCCGTTTAGCTCGGCTCCGAACGAACCGGCCCGAGATGCCCTGAGCCGGTTCCGAGGCTCGCGATGGACCGGCCCGGCCACCCAGTACCTGCCGGAGACGGTGGGCCGGTTTCCGTGGGTCTGGGATGCGAGCATCCGGATGGCGCGGCACTTGCGCGGAAGGACCGAAGCTCCGCCCGTGGTGGGCTCCTGGCTCGAGCCGACCGTCGAGCGGTGGCTGGGCGGCCAGGCGTCAGACCGTCCCGTCTTTGCCCTGCTCAATCTTCTCGATGCCCACGAGCCCTACCTGATGGCGCCGGGCCGGCCGGTCTCATTCTCCGAGTGGACGCGATTTGCGACCTCCCGGGCCGACCGCCGGGGCTGGATGTACGGCAGCTGGCATCCCTCCCGCCGCCAGTTGGCGGTGCTGCACGCGCTCTACGTCGAGGCGATCCGGATGCTGGACGCCCGCATCGGTCGGATCGTTCGCGCTTTCCAGGCGACGGGCCGGTGGGACGACACCATCTGCGTCATCACCTCCGATCACGGGCAGGCCTTCGGAGAATCCGGTCATCTGTTCCACGGGTTCCGCGCCTTCGAGCCCCTGGTCCGCGTGCCGCTATGGGTCCACTGGCCGAACGGCGACCGCGGCGGGTCCCGGGCTCGGGGATGGGCCAGCCTCATCGACGTGGCCCCCACCGTGGCGGAGGCCGTCGGAGAGCCGATGGCCGAGTTCCCCGAGGCGGTCAGCTTGAGCTCGCTCGTCGTGAACGACCGGCCCGGCCCGGTCTGCGCCGTCGGAGACGGCTCTCAGTGGGGTCGGTGGGCCGACCTGCCGGCCGACCGTAAGGCGCTCCTGGACCGGGTAGAGGTCGCGGCCTTCGAGGGCAGCACGAAGACGGTCGTCGAGAAAGGCCGAGTTGGGGCGCGGGCCTGGGAGCTCGACGAGGAGGGTTACGAGCGCTCCTCCGAGCCCCGGGAACTGGCCGAGGGCGGCGCGACGATCGCCGATCTGCGGTCGAAGCTCGAACGACTGACCGCCGGCCCGGTCGCGAAGCTCTCCGTGGATGTTGGGGAGCGATTGACCGGCTGGGGCTACTAGACGCGCCCCTACGGCAGGGGCTCCGTATCCTGGACGGTGAGGCCGTAGAAGGCCACGCTCTGTCCGATCGAGGGATTGAGTCCCACGAACTCGAAGGCCCCGATCGAGGTCCAGTCGAAGGGGACGCTCAGGGTGTAGCTGTGGGTTCCGGCCGAGCCGTTGAGAAAGGTGTCCACCAGCGCGGATTGATTCGCGGAGTCGCCGACGAAGCCGTACGAGACCGACTCGTAGCCACCGCCGATGGAGGTGATGTTCGACGCGACCGTGAAGCCGTCCTGCAGGACCTTGACCTCAAAGGCGGTGGTGGGCTCGGGAAGGGTCACGTCGAAGTGAGCCGAGAGCACGTAAACGCCCGGCGCCAGCAGGGGAAAGTACGGGCCGGTCCAGAAGAATCCCGGGGTGCGCTCGGTACCCTGGTACACGAGGGCGCTGCCGTTGGGGCCCGTGCCGGGCTGGGCCAGCTCGGGCGAGAACGCGGAGGGACCAAAGGAGTAGGTCTCCGGCCCGAACCAGAGGACCGGCGCGACCGCGGGTCCGCGCGCGAGGAGCCGGATCCCGTCCCCGGCGGCCACGACGTGGAAATCGGACCAGTTGCCGTACAGCTGGACGAGGGCGGAGTTGGTCCAGTCCATCGTGAAATCCAGCAGCACATAGGACGATGCCGCGACCTCCTCCGCGATGTACCGGGCGACCGTCGTGCCGCGGACCGTGACGGGGGAGATGGGCGAGAGCAGCGCGTTCGGGTCGGTCGCCAGCTGCGAGAACAGGTCGTTGGTCGTGAGCACGCGGGCGTCCGGGGGGATCAGGTCGATGATCTCCCGAAGCGCTTGCTGGTGGGGCGTCGGCTCGGGGAACCCGAAGGTGACCGCCGGCGCACCCTGGAGCGGTTGAGGCCAGAGCGGGTAGCACAGGGCGGACACCGTGACCATGCCGACGAGGAAAACGGCCACGGGGACGGTGCGCACCGAGGAACGGACCCATCGACGTCGGTTCGTCGTTACCGGCACCCCCTCGGTCGGCGGCCGTCGTGTTCGTGCCTCCGCGTACTGGAAGGTGCGCGCGATACCCGAGCAGGCCGACGCGGCAACGAAGGGCAGAGCGTAGGCGACGTACTGGTCGCCGAACGTGAGCAGCGCCGGCGCCGTGGACCCCAGGGCAAAGAGCAGCCAGATGCCCGCAGGGAGGAGCTCGGCGAGATCTCCGGCGAAGGAGAGGAATCCGAACGCCCCGAACAGAAGGATCACGTACAGCAGTTTGCCGCCCCCGTAGTCCGGGAGGTTCGTCCACCATCCGCTGAGCTCGCTCGAGAGGACGTACGGCAGTGCGGTGAGGGTCGGCGCCCCGAGCCCGGCCGGCCCGTAGCCTCCGGCAAAGAGCGCGCTGGCGCCTCGGGAGAGGCTGGCGGTGGTGTAGGCCACCAGCACGACGCCAGCCCCCCAGCCCACGCTGAGGATCACGGCAAGGCGAGCCAGGGACCGGTCCCGGGTCCGTTCCTCGGCGGACCGCCGGCGCGCGAAGTAGGCGCTGAGGAGACAGGCGATGCCCAGGCCCAGGAGCAGAATGATCGAGAATTCCTCGACCGAGAGCGCGAGCAGCGACGCGAGGACGAAGCCGCGGAGATGCGAGCGCTGCCGCGCGTACAGCGCGGCCAGGAAGAAGAGCGGCAGGAAGGCTTCGGCATGGAAATCGAACCACCCGATCGAGATCGGCATGATCCCGAACAGGTACGCCGTACCGACGATGCACGCCACGTCGTCTCGACCGGTTGAGGCGCGCAGCATCCAGTAGACGATGAAGCCGGAGCCGCCGAGGGCCGCGGCCTGTACAACGAGCAGGGTGGTTGCCCCGGGGAACGCGAGCAAGAGGGGCGCGATCAGCCAGGCGAACGGGGTGAAGTGCGGCAGGAACGGCAGCGCCGAGCCGTGTGCAATGTTCGTGAAGGCCTGCAGATAGACGCCGAGATCCCAGCCCCGGGTCTGGAAGCTCCAGTAGCGGGCGGTCGACAGGCCCGCCATGAACGTGATGAACGCCAGCACGAGGGCAACGAACGTCAGATCCCAGGCGGACTGCGGGAGCCCTGCCCGCAGCGTGCGTCCGAGCCGGGAGATCGTGACCCGGAGTCGGGTCTCCCAGCCCCGCGCCGAGACCCCCGTCCCGCGGGGCGGCTCGACCGGCGTTGTCATGCGGTGTCCACCGCGGCGCTCATCGGAGAGAACGGTCGGTCGTGGAACACCGCGGCGGGGCGACTCGCGTCCGGGCCGAGGCGGAACCGCCTCGACGATCTCGGCCCCTTCGGCATCTCGTCAGTGGCCCGGCGGCAGGAGGGGCCCCCACCACGCCTCGTGCTGTCGATACCAGTCGATGGTCTCCCGGAGGGCCGGGTCGAAGGGATGTCGCGGGCTCCACCCGAGCTCGGACTGGAGGCGACCGGGATCCAGCGCATACCGACGATCGTGGCCGGGTCGATCGGCGACGTAATCGACGTCGCCCGGTCCACGGCCTAGGTGCTCGAGGATCCGATCCACGACCTCGCGATTGGACCGCTCGTTCTGCGCGGAGACCAGGTACGTAGTGCCGATGCGCCCGCGGTGCGCGATGAGGTCGATCGCGTCGCAGTGGTCGAGGACGTAGATCCAGTCCCGGATGTGCTTGCCGTCGCCGTACAGCCGGACCTTCTCGCCCCGGAGCAGACGAATGATGGACAGCGGGATGAGTTTCTCCGGATACTGGTAGGGGCCGAAGTTGTTCCCACAATTGGACACCGTCACCGGGAAACCGTAGGTCTCCGACCAGGCCCGGACCAGGTGGTCCGAGCCGGCCTTGGAGGCGGAATAGGGCCCGCGCGGCTGGTAGGGAGACCCTTCGACGAATCGATGGGCGTCGTTGAGCTCGAGCGAACCGTAGACCTCGTCGGTGGACACATGGTGCAGTCGGCGCACGTCGCCGTGCCGGCAGGCTTCCAGCAGGGTGCCGGTCCCGAGCACGTTCGTCCGCACGAAGCGCAGCGGCTCCTGGATCGCTCGATCGTTGTGACTCTCGGCGGCCAAATGCAGGACGAGGTCGGCGCCCTGCACCTCTCGGGAGATCGACGGAAGATCCAGCAGATCTCCCTGCACGAACCGGAACCCCGGCGTTCCCTCGAGGTCGGCGAGCGACTCCCGGCGCCCGGCATACGTCAAGAGGTCGTACACGACGAGCTCGTCCTCCGGGTGCTGCCGGCGCCAGTAATGCGCCAGGTTGGAGCCGATGAAGCCGGCGCCGCCAGTGAGAACGACCTTCATAGAGCGGAGGACGCGTCGACGCCCGCTCGTCGCAGGCGGGAT
>JASHOK010000074.1 GCA_030041175.1 Thermoplasmata archaeon
TCCCTCCGCGAGCAAGAGCTCGACCTGCTGGCTCTGGAGATGCAGCTCCAGCCAGAGCGTTCCCGTCCGTTCCGCCACGACGAGACCCCGCTGGGTGACGGCGCGGCCGGCCTCCCGTCCCTGCTGGAGTTCGGTCCAGCGAGCCTCGACCACGGTGGCGAGGATGTCGAGCTCGGTGAGATGGCTCCCCCGCAGCAGGTGTCGGATCGTCTCGAGGCTGCGCGGCAGGTCCGGAGCGGCGTGGTCAGCGTTCCAGAGCTGGATCAGGGCGTCGAAGAGCAGGGCCGCAATTCGCGCCACTTCGTGCTCCGGGCCCTCGGAGAGCCGATGCGCCTTGCTGACCTCCGCTTCGGCCTCGGAGATCCGCGCCGCGAGGAGCTCGAGGTAGGCCAGCAACGTTCGCGAGACCGCTTCGGGGCCGGCCCACTTGAGGTTCTCGAATCGGTCGGCGGTCTCCGAGAGGAACTGTCGGAACGAAGGACGGGGGCCCAGCGTGTAGACCACCTGGTCGAGAATGAGGAGCAACTCTTCCATCCGGCTCTCGGGCAGCCGGTGGGAGACGGCCGCCTCGATGGCCGCGCGGCTCTCCTGCTCCGCCTCGTCCGGCCGACCCGCGTACGCGAGCAGGTGCGCCCGCTCGAGTCGGAGCTCGATCGACTGCTCGGCCAGTCCGGGATCCGGCGCGGAGGGAACGCATTCGATCGCCTTCGCGATCGCGGCCTCCGCGGGGTCGAAGGCCATCACGCGTTCCGACAGATGGGCGGCCTCGACCAGGTGACGGAGCGCGAGAGGCCCTGGCTCGGCCTGGAAGAAATGATCAGCGATCTGGAAGCGTCGCTGGAGGTTCGGTTCCGGATTGAGCGCTTCGAGACCCTCGGCGACGACGCGGTGCATCTCCCGTCGTTCCGCCTCCGGAATGCTCTCGATCAGATGGTCCACCCAGGCATCGTGGGCGACCGACAGTCTCCCCTCGGCGGCCTTGAGCAGATTCGCCGAGAGGGCCGGTCGCAGTATCTCGTTCAGTTCTGACGTGCGCCGCCGGGCGATGCGGGCCAGCACCACTTCAGAGGTCGATCCATCCAGGAGGGCGACGAACCCCACGAGCCGTCGAGTCGGTTCGGCCAGCGAGCTCAGAATCTCCTCCAGTCGCTCCGTTTCGCGCGCGTCGGCATGGGGGTGGCCGAGCCGGATCCAGTCGACATCGGCGCGGCCGAGCAGCTCCTCTTCCCACTGGCTGAAGGACGGGAGGGAGGAGTCGAGCTCGAGCACCAGGAGAAACGGCCGCCGCCGAGCCAGGCGAGAGAGCTGAAGCAGGAGCGTGCGGCTGGCGGCGTCCAGCAGCGTTGCGTCCTCGATGAGAAGGGCCAGGCGGATCGGTTTCCCCGAGCGGAACCGCTCGGACAGCGTCGTCCAGACCGTCGTCATGCTTTCGAACCCACCGGATCCGGCGCGGGGTCCGGGACCGGCGATCAGACGACCGGGTCGGGTTCGGCGCCGCCCGCCCATCGCCGGCATCCCTTCGCCGCCGAGGAAGTCGGTAAATCCGCCGGGCAGCAGCGATGGAACTCCTTCTCCGCCTGACTCCAGCTGGTCCGAGAGCTGCGTAGCGAGCGTCGCCAGTGCCCCGTAATCCACTTCCCGGTCCCGATACGACCCTTCGGCTGAGAGGACGATCACCTGGCGACGTTCGAGTTCCTCCCGCAGTTCCCCGATTCGGGCGCTCTTCCCGCTGGTGGGAGGTCCTGCGAGTGCGACCGTACGCCCGGAGCGGGCTTCGAGCCCTGCGTACGCCCGGAGGAAGGCGGGTGGTGAAGGCATTCCCGGACCTCGACGTACATGGGAAGGCATTCGGATTTAACCCACCGGCTGCCGGCCGCGAAGGCGTGGCCGGCGTGGGAGCATCGGCCGGCCGGGCCCCCCATGGTTTTATTCGACTCCCGAATGCGGAGCCGATGCCAGCGCGGATCGCGGCGGGTCGACGCCCGTTTCTCCAGAGGTCTGTACGTCCCGTGGACGTCGCCAAGGTCCGCGGACTCGGAGAGCTGCTCGACGCCTTTCGTACCACATCCATTCAGGCGCGGAATCTGGCCCAGTGCCTGGAGGTCTGGGAAAACGCGCTCAACGATCCGAAGCGCCCGACGGTATTCCTGGGTCTCACCGGCCCCCTCATCGCGGCGGGGCTTCGTCGCGTGCTCCGAGATTTCATCGAGTGGGGAGTCGTGGACGTCGTCGTGTCTACGGGGGCGATCCTCTACCAGGACCTGTACCAGACGGTCGGGGGCCGGCACTGGATGGGCACGCCCCTCGCCGACGATCGCCGACTGCGTGACCTGTACCTCGACCGGATCTACGACACGTATGTCGACGAACTGAAGTTCGAGGACACCGACCGGCAGATCGGCGCCGTCACCGGTCGGTTTCCCGACCGTCCCGCCTCGTCGCGCGAGTACCTAGAGTTCCTGGGTCGGAGCTTCCATGACTCGGAGTCGATCCTCAGCACCGCCGCTCGTCGAGGGATTCCGGTCTTCTCGCCCGCGCTGATCGACAGCTCCATCGGTATTGGCCTGACACTGTACTACCAGGCGCATCGAGGCAAGCCCCGGTTCATCCTGGACTCGGTCCGGGACAACTACGAGCTGGTCCAGATCCTAACGCATTCGCCGCGGACCGCCGTGATCTACGTCGGCGGAGGCACGCCGAAGAACTGGATCAATGACGGGATCGTGATGGCCAACTACGCGTTTCAGCGGGAGGGGGAGGGCCACTTCTATGCCCTGCAGGTCACGACGGACGTTCCGGACTGGGGGGGCCTTTCGGGCAGCACGCTCGATGAAGCGCAGTCGTGGGGCAAGATCTCCAAGACGGCCACCCGGGCGACCGCGCGGATCGAGGCATCCGTGGCGCTCCCGCTTCTTGCGGGCGCCCTCTGGGACCACCGGCGGAAGTGGCAGCCCCGACGGCGGCTCCAGTTCCGTTGGACCGGGGACCAGGTCGACATCCGGGCGTCGCGGCGGTAGCCGGGGTTACGTCCAGCCCCCGGGAGTCTGATAAGGTCCCACCGACCCGGGTACGCCGTGAGCGCTCGGATCCCGCCGGGACAGATCGTCACCAAAGGGTGGCCGGTGCTCCACGCGGGGACGGTCCCCTACCAGTTGACGCGCGACACCTGGACGCTCAAACTGTCGGGAGAGGTCGACGCGCCGGCCACGCTGACCTTTGCCGACCTGCTCGCGTTGCCACAGAAGAGCGTCACGGCCGACATTCATTGCGTGACCTCGTGGACCAAGCTCGATACCG
Source organism: Thermoplasmata archaeon (assembly GCA_030041175.1). Classification (GTDB taxonomy): domain Archaea; phylum Thermoplasmatota; class Thermoplasmata; order Lutacidiplasmatales; family UBA184; genus JAKIWV01. The sequence continues at coordinate 3,298 of JASHOK010000074.1, forward strand.
TCTGGACTGGAGTTCCGTTCTCGGTCCTCCGGGACCGGGCGGCCGTCCGGCCGAACGCCCGATTCGTGGTGATGGATTGCGAGCAGGGATTCACCACGTCGCTGCCGATCGATGTCCTGAGTGACGAGACCGTTCTCGTGGCGCACACCGTGGCCGGGGCCCCGCTGGCCCCGGAGCACGGCGGACCGGTGCGGATGTTCGTTCCGAAGCGGTACTTCTACAAGAGTGCGAAGTGGCTTCGGGGACTCCGGTTCCTCGCGAAGGATGAGCCCGGGTTCTGGGAGGTCCGCGGCTACTCCAACGTGGCCGACCCCTGGCTCGAAACCCGGTACACCGTCGACGATGTGCGGGAGATCCACCGGATGCGGAAGGCGAACCTCTTCCAACCGACCGGCTGAGCCTCCCCCCCCGGGGCCGACGCGTGGAAGGCCCGGGCGAGGTATTTTAGACCGGATTCGCCTACGGGGCGCCCCCGCGAACGGCGTCTCCGGCCAACCGGGAACGCCCGTCGCGGACGGCCACCGCGCACGGTCTGCCGCCGCCCGTTATGAGAAACCTCATTTTTATGCGCATGCATAGGGATGTATGCGCGTTGTATAACTCGACAAACCGGCACAGGTCTGGTTCGAAACGTTGAAATAGACACGTTCGACCGCAGCGGCGGAGGTGTAGTCTGTGATCCCGGCCCTGCCCCCGCTGCAGCACGAAGAGCTGTAACCGTCCTGAGGGGGATTTCCGATCCTCCGCGGCTCGGCCCGCGACACCGGCAGCGCATTCCGGTGGAGGGGCCGGGCCGCCGCGCGACTAGGCGACCTCTCCGAGGTTCTCGATCATCTCCTTCTGGATGATCGAGTGCAGCCAGTCCGTGCCGAGCACCTTGGCCAGCCGAAGGGCCTCCTGGTACTCGGTTCGTGCCCGTTCTAGGTCTTTCGTATCGACGTAGACCATCGCGAGGTAGGAGTGCGCAATGACGGACGTATCCGACGGCGGCAATCGGGCCAGGACTGCGAGGCTGCGCTCGCCGTGGTGGCGCGCATCATCCAGCTGGCCCTGCTTCCGCTCGGCCCAACACATGAGCGCCAGGGTGTGGGCGAGGATCGCGTCGTTCCCGAGCCGCTCGGAGAGCGAACTCGCCTGTTTGGCGTAGTTGAGGGCGTTCGACCACTGGCCGGCTTCGGCAGCCATCGCCGTGAGTCCGCTCAGGGCATACGCCAGCTGGCTCAGGTACCCGAGCGCTTCCGACTCCGTCTTGATCTCCAGCATCGCCTCTTCGGCGAGCTGGTTCTTGCCCAGCTCGGCGTAGGCCCGGGCCCGGGTCAGCAGCAGGTTGAACACGATGTCCATCCGGGTAGAGCGCCGGGCCTCGGGCAACATCTCATCGACGGTGGCGAGGGCCGCTTCCTGGTCGCCACGGAACGTGGCCAGTCGGGTCCAGTTCGCGACGCTCTGGAGCGCAACGTCGGAGTGATGGAACCGACGGGCCATCTGGAAGGCGGCGTAACAGGTGTCCTTGGCCCGGGGCAGCTCCCCCCGTGCCTCGAGGAGCCGGGACTGGTCCAGCAGGAACAGGGCCTCCAGTCGGGGAGACCGGGGCCCCGAGCGGCGGACTGCTTCGAGCGTCTGCGTGGCCTCGTCGAGTTGCCGCATCCGGATCTGCGGCTCGACCATCTCGAGCAGGCACTCGCTCGTGACGCGCTCGTCCCCCTGCGCTTCCGCGATCGCCTGCCGGAGGGCCAGGACCGCCTCGGCGTACTGGGAGTGCAGGTGGAGGATGTTGGCCTCGGCTCGCAGCGCCCGGATCCGGCCGGAGCCCGACGGGAGACCCATGGCGAGGCGGCGCAGCGAATTCCGGAGCTGGTCAGAGTACCCGAGCGAGAGGAGCGCCTTCTGCTGCCGGGTCAGGAGCTGGAGGGAGGCCCGCCACTCCTCGGCGGCGACCAGATGCAGGAACCGCTCTCGCAGGGCGCCGGCCCGGTGACTTCGGGCGTAGAAGTTGGAGAGACTGAGATGGGCCTGCCGTTCTCGGGCTGCCTCGGCACGGGCCAGGAGAGCGGAGCGGACCACCTGCAGCATCTCGACGCGTCCGCCCGAGGATTTCTGCAGGAGGCCCGACTGAACGAAGTTTCCGAGCGTCGCGAGCGGAATGCCTCCGGCCTCGGAGATCCAGCTGAGCGGAAGCGGTTCGTTCGCGATGGCGATCGGGAGAAGCGCCTGGACCTCCGCGAGATTGAGCCGACCGACGACGACGGCCGGCAGCGCGGTGGGAGTGGCGTCGACGCCGGGCGTCGCAACGGACAGGAGCAGGAGGAGGGGGCTCCCCAGGCTCGCCTGGAAGACCTGCTCGAACCGGTCGGCCAGACCTCCCCGGCGGTCGGTCAGTTCGTGAGCCGCCGACCGGTCCAGGCCGCCGACCGTGAGCCGATGCGTGGGGATCGAAGCCCAGTCGAACACGGGCAGCTGCTGGCCCACGACGAACAGAAGGTCCTCCCGTTCGTGGAGAAGGCCCGGTACGAGTTCTTCGAGGAAGCGACGAAGGTCGGGCGTCGCGAACTGTACGTCGTCGATGACGCCGACGAGCTGCCGGTCCCCGATCGCCCGGGCGACCAGGTTCGCGACCTCGCGTCCGACGGGCTGACGCGGCAGCTGCGCGTAATAGGCCAGCTGCGGCGACCCCAGGGCGGACAGGGCATGGGCAAGACCCAGGGTCAGGTCCCGAGGCGAGCTTGCCTCTCGGATCGCGAACCAGAAGGGGATTCGGCCGGCTTTGATCGATCGGAGATGCCGGCTGACGAGAGCCGTCTTTCCCATTCCGGGGGCCCCCTCGACGTAGATGAGCGACCCGGGGGTCCGCGAGAACTCCCGCAGGAGGGTGAGCTCGTCTTTGCGTCCCACGAACGGGTTCGGAGGAGCCGGGAGGGCTGCAGAGATCAGAGGGACGGCTCGGGTCTGTTTCTGGAGGAACTGACGGCCCGGGTCCGTGAGAGTGTACACCAGCTGCTTGCGGGCGCCCCCTCGAACGTTTCCGCGCCGGCAGCGGAGCTGGCCCTCGGTCACGAGGTCCGAGAGCGGCCGCGACATCGAGCAGGGGTGGTAGCCGAGCGCGGTCGCGAGCTCCCGCTGGCTGATCCCGTAGGCGGCGGCCTCCGGAGGCTCGTGCGTCTCGATGTAGTCGAGAATCTCTATCGGCAGGTGCGTTACAAGCGGCACTCAAGAACCCGTACGTAAGGGCAGGTACTTAGATTATTTTGTACAAAATAGCGGCCTCGAATTATATACCCAAGTCGCCACAGGAGGGGCTGCAATGGGCGCCACCGCCGAGCTCGAATCGACCCTGAGCGGAGGTCGCCTGGGGGGGATCAGCACGATGGTTACCCAGGCAGACGTGTGCCCATCCTGCGGGGGACACCACGAGAGCCGCCGGAGGTCGTTCTGGGACCGGTCGGGGCGGGTCGAGCCGACCTGCCCGGTGTTCGTCCCAGGCCCCTTCCCGATGATGATGAAGCTCCCGGACCCGCAGGAGGTCTTCTTCGAGCCTGCGGGGATGGAGATCCAGCCCGTGTTCCCCGAGAACGGCACCGGGCCGAACCCGGCCGTGACCCGGCGCCTGAGCCAGCTTCCGATCCCGTGGCCCACGCCGTCCTTTGACGAGGGAAGCCTATGATCGTAGTCCTGGACCGGCAGGCGCCGCTCCGGAGCCGGCCGACCATTGCCCTGTCGACGCCCGGCTCCCGGAGCGTCGTCCTGGGCCTCGCCCCGACGCCGGCGCGGATGATCGAGTCCGCCTGGCCGAAGTGGCTCATGTCCGTCGACCACGCATCCAATTCGGTGGCCCGATCGGGTCATCGGCGCGCCCGGAGGGGCGACTGAGCGCGACCCGGCGGGTCGTACGCTGACATCACGATGTCTGAGCGGGACCCCGTGCGGTGCCCGGACCACGCGGGGTCCCCAGTTTTTCTCCTCCCGAAGCCTGAAGCGCCCTGCGTCAAATCTCGAGCCAGCAACTCCGTGACTCGGCCGTTCGGCACGGGAGCGTTCCGCCGAGCGTCTCCGCAAAGGAGAGATACTCGACCGAGGTCGGCGGGCTCCGGGAAGGATCGACGTGGAACACGTCTGCGCGACCTGCGGGGGACCGCTCGAGAGCGGATATGTGACGACCACGAACGGTTCGGGTCTTTTCTGGTCCAAGGATGCGGCGGAAACGCGCGTGCGGCCCTCCGGCCTGGAGGTACTGGTCCCGACCCGGTTCCACGGAACCTACTCGGCGAACGCCCAGGGTCTGCGCTGCCGGAAATGCGGCACGATTCTGGTCCGGGTGTCCGAGAAGAGCCTCTAGAGCGTCCGAACCCGCGAGCCGAGGGCTGAAGAGCGCCGGGGGCATTTACCGGGCGATATGCTGCCCGAGCGGGTCTTCGCGATCGGAGGCTGGCTGAGCATCGGCGCGGGGGCACTGGTCGCCGCAGCCGCTGTCCTGGATCCGAACCCGTTCTACTGGAGCATGATCGAGACGGCCGGGCTCTTCGTGGGATTCGGCGCCCTCTTCCTCTATGTCGCGAGCGGAGCTCGCAGGGATCGCCGGCGGCTCCTGGAATCGCCGCAGCCGCCGGTTTGAGTCTGCGGCGAAACCAAACGCTCATTATCTCGCCCGTGCCGTGGAAGGAGAGTATGGTCCCGCGTGGCTTCTGCCTCTGGCTCACCGGACTTCCGAGCGCGGGCAAGACGACGGTCTCCCACGAGCTGGCGCCTCGACTCCGGGCGCGCGGCTGGACCGTGGAGCTGCTGGATGGCGACGAGGTCCGGCGCGGCCTGAGTGCCGACCTTGGATTCGACCGGGCAGCGCGCGAGCAGCATGCCCGCCGGGTGACCTTTGTCGCCAAGCTGCTGGCCCGCAACGGGGTCGTCCCGATCGTCGCCCTGATCTCGCCGTATGCGAGCTCCCGGGCGGCGGCGCGCAAGGAGGTCGGAAACTTTGTCGAGGTCTACATCCGGACGCCGCTCGAGGTCTGCGAGCAGCGGGACGTGAAGGGACTGTACCGGAAGGCCCGCGCGGGCGAGATTCACGAGTTCACCGGCGTCGACGACCCCTACGAGGCGCCTACGGATGCCGAGATCATCGTCGACACGACCCGAATGTCGCCCGGCGAGTCGGCGGACTACGTGCTGCTCGAGCTCGAGCGACTCGGCTGGCTCGAGTCTCTTCCCTCGACGCTGCCGACCCGGTCTTCCCGGGCCGTGACGCACAAGTAAGAACCTCCCGTCGCTCCCGCCCGAGGATGTCCCCGCGGGTCCTCGTGGTCGGTCCGAGCTCGGGACTCGCCGAAGAGTTCGTGCGCTCGGCGCCGCCCGACTGGGCGTTCGAAGGCGTAGGGCGCCGAGGCTCCGAGGTCGCTGCCGACCGGTACGAGACCCTCCACGTAGTGGACGCGACGGATACCGGGCCGCTCGAATTCTGCGTGCGCGCCAACGAGTGCGACTCCGTCGTGTGCTTTCTGCAAGAGGGGGACCGGGCCCGATGCCAGGAGGAGCGGCCGTTGCCGGGCGCCGTGCCCACGGGTCTCGCGTGGGCCCTCCACGTGGAGGCGATCGAGGCGATTGCCCGCGCGTCGCTCTCGGAGCGGAAGTCCCTCATCGTGCTCTCAACGGACGAGCTGTTCGCCGAGGATGCCGGGCCGGCCACGGAAGCGACGGTTCCGCTGACACCCGAGGAGAACCCCTCGTGGTACGGGGGCACCTGGGCCGAGGCGGAGTCGCGGCTCGGCCGATACGACGGGTCGGTGGCCATCGTTCGGGTATCGGCCCTGTTCGGCTGGTCGGGCGACGTGCTCTGTGGCGACCGGGCCCTGGTCGACCTCGTGCATCGACCGCACGAGACCGTGCAACCCACTTTCGTTCCCGACGTGGTCCGTGTCCTCCGGCGACTGGTCGAGGAGCCTCAGACCGGGGTCTTCCACGTCGCCGTACCGGCGCCCCTGAACCGGGAGGAGCTTCGGAGCCGGCTCCCAGAGGCGGGAGGCGCCTGGCGGCGATCGGTGGTGCCGGAGCGTCACCCGGGGCTGGTCCCGGCGCGGATCCATCAGCTCGGCATCCGGCCCACGTCGTGGTCGGCCGCCTTGCCGCACGCACGCGGGGCCGGACGACCCTAACGGCGGGAGGGGCGAGGGACGGCCTTCGCGATCGGCGGCACCGGGTGGAGCCAATCGGTGTAGCGGGGCTCCTCGCCGTGCACGGTCTTGTAGAACGCGTCCTGGATGTCCCGCGTGATCGGGCCCGGCTTTCCGGTTCCGACGACGTAATGGCTGATCTCGCCGATCGGGGCGATCTCCGCGTAGGTGCCCGTAAAGAACGCCTCGTCCGCGGTCAGAAGCTCGCCCAGCGAGAGCGTCTTCTCCACGACGGGGAAGCCGAGGTCCTGCGCGATCTGGATCACGGACTGACGGGTAATGCCGAACAGGATGTCGCCCTCCGGTCCCGGCGTGTAGACGGTGCCGGACCGGACGACGAAGATGTTCTCGCCCGTTCCCTCCGCCAGGTAGCCGTTCTTGTCCAGCAGGATCGCCTCTTCGTAGCCGTCCTGCTGGGCGTCGGTGCCCGCGAGATAGCCGCCCAGGTAGTTCCCGACCGCCTTGGCCATGGCCGGCAGGGCGTCCGATGGGACCTTCCGGAACGGAGAGATCTTGGCCCGGATCCCGCCGTCCGACTTCTCTCCGAGGTACTTCCGGGCCGGAATGACCGCGACCGCCAAGCAGACCTTCGTCGTGAGATTCTTGACCCCGAGAGCGGGCCCGTCCCGATAGACAATCGGGCGGATGTACGAGGGATATACGTCGCTCGCCGCCTGCGTGGTGACGATCGCGTCGACAATCTCGTCCTCGGTGTAAGGGATGGTCATCTTGTACACTTTGGCGGAGAGGATGAGTCGCTTGACGTGGTCCCGGAGTCGGAAGATCACTCCACCCTTCGCGGTCCGATAGCCCCGGATTCCTTCGAAGACGCCGACACCGTAGTGCAGCGTATGCGAAAGGACCGACACCTTCGCCTGGGACGCGTCGACCAGTGTCCCATTCATCCAGACCCTGCCAGCGTCCTCGGATAGCATCTGCTGCAGCCTACCGTCCCGTACGAGACGATGCGGAGCCTCCGGCCGTTTGGATGTGTGGACTGCTATATTACGGAATGCGACGCGCCCGCCCACTGAGTAGCGGGCGCCCTCCTCGAGAGAGAATGTCGGTCGGGACAGCGCCCGGCGTGGACATTCGTCCAGCTCCGGCGAGATCTCGTCGATAAGGGCATGTAGGGGTCGTGCTCCTCGATGCGACATGTCGGCCGGGTCGCCGGGGGCGGGCGGCCCGTCCCCCACTGATCGACGTGGTTGGTGGGCCGGACTGCTGCTGCTCGTCGCGTCCATCCAGTTCGTGCTCGGCATGGCCATCACCCAGCTGGGCTGGACGACGCCCTACAGCCTGTCCCAGAACTACATCAGCGACCTCGGAGCGGCCCACTGCGAGCAGATCGGTGGGATCGACCCTCGCTACGTCTGTTCCCCCTGGCATCTGGTCTTCGACACCTCCATCGTCATCCTGGGGCTGTTGACGATCGCCGCGGTGGTGCTGCTCTGGCGCGTCTTCGGCCCGGGCGCCCTCTCGGCGGTGGGTCTCATCCTGCTCGCACTGTCCGGCGTCGGTGCGATGGGGGTGGGCTTCTCCCCCGAGGACGTCAACCTGACCGTCCACCAACTGTCGGCGCTGATCGCCTTCGCCTGTGGCAACACGGCGCTCATCCTCCTCGGCGCCGTCCTGTGGCGACACGTCCGCTTCGGCGCGGGCTACGGCGTGTTCAGCGTGCTCCTCGGCCTCGTTGGGTGGTTTGCCCTCCTGATGTTCCTGACGCACCACTTCTGGCCGTTGGGCGTCGGCGGCTACGAGCGTCTCACGGTGGCACCCACGCTGCTGTGGGCTGCCGTGGTCGGAGCCAAGCTCCTCGTCCACCCTCGCGAGGGCCCGGGCCGCGTCTCTGGCCCGGCACCGGGGTAGCCCGCCTTCGGATCCGTCAACGTCCAGGCCTTTCAGCCAGCACCCACGGCTGTCCCGGCTTCCAGTGCCCGGTGGGGCCGACACCCGCGTGGCCTTCTGCCGGAGGGGCCACCGGCCTCCCAGAGATTCCCGGCCGGGGCGGTCCGTCCCGTTCGTCCGACGGGGAAAGGGCGGCTGCATACATATGAATATTCATATGTATATTCATATTGACGGCTCATCAGATTTCGAGAAACGGGGTCGGAGAAGTGCACCCACCGTCCGCCTCAGAACCCCAGGTCGCCGCGGGCTGCGGCGCCGGCGAGCCTCCAGTCAGGCGTCGCGACTCCGGCGGGACCGGGACAGGACCAGTAGCACGACGCCCAGGGTGAAGGAGAAGAGGGAAAGGATCACGAGCGCTAGCAAGGTGAACAGGTTGTTCGGGGTGAGCTCAGTCGCCGGGCACGCAATGGGCGATCCTCCTCCCGGCGGGAAACAGGGTCCCGGGGCGGGCGCTGTGAAGATGCTTCCCGCGAGCACCGTCGCCAGCGATAGCAGCACGGCGGCGCCGATCAGAACCCCGCCGGCGTACTGGACTGCCGACCAGGAGAGGTGGAAACCGGCATCCGTGGTCTCGCTCCGGGGGGTGCCAACCTCCGTGCCAGAGGTTGCGGCCATCGTCGAGGCATCGACGGGTACGGTAAGCCTCTTGCGCCGGTGGTCGTATAACTGGAATTATACAGCGCTCCGTCAGAGAATCGGGTTCTGACTCCCGGGGACCGGGAGCGCGGGAGTAGCAGGGTCACTGTGTTAGACCATATTGTAACGTATCATACTTTACCAAACACATCATAGTGTGAAAGTCGACCCAGGCACCCGCGCTGGGCCGTTGACACAGGTCCGGGTCGTCCGAGGGCTGTACGGGCCGCTTGCGACGTTCTCCCTCGAAGGATCGCTTATCCTGGTCGCAAAGCAGACTCCATTGGGTGTGGTGTCAAGTATCGAGCTTTACTTGGACTTCCTCATTCTGAATTCAATGATTTTCATCCGAGTTGACGAGGGCGGAGGCAACCCGGCCTTCGACGTAATCCACTCGGCGCAGCCATGAGCCTCCGCCGCGCCCAAGGCAAGCCACGTGCCTTCCGGGGCCGTTCGGCGGGCATTCGCCGCCAGTAGTGCAGACCGACGAGAGGATTCCTCGTCGATCGGTAAGACCGTCAGCTTCCGGCGAAGGCGCTCGAGCGCCTGGAGACGTCGGTCCCTTCCCGGAGCTCTCTCCCGCCGGGCCAGTAGCTCGACCTCGAACAGGTTGAGTTCGGTGGTGGCCAACTCCTCGGCGGCCAGCGACTTTGCCAGCGCTCGGGCAGAAGCAGACCCTCCCAGCAGCGCCAGGAGGACCGGCGTGTCGAGCCCCTTCACCGTCGGCCTCCTCCCCCCCGCCGGAGCGTGGGCCATTCCCGGAGTGCCACGGTTGCGCCGAGGCCCCAGGATCCCGCGAGCTCATCGAGCGGCCCCCGTTGCTGCAGCAGCCGAAGGAGCACCCGCGTGAAACTTTCGCCGGGTCGCTTGAGCCGATCCAGCGCCTGGTACACATCCTTCCGCACGGCGATGTTTCGCGATGACATACATATGCATCTGCATATGTAGTGTTAAACCCATCGGAGGGCCGGCGGCTGCCAGCGGGTGCTGACGGGCACGCGGGCGGTTCCTGCCAGGGGACTTGGGGTCTTATCTGTCGGAACACCTTCAGCCCCGGCATGCCCGCCGACCCAGATCCCCCTGGGGAGGAGTGCCGGCCGACCGAGTCGTCGAACGGTTCCGCTACCGCGGTAGCGGTCGAGAAGGTAGGAGCGGCCCCCGGGTCGAGGGTCGCCGGGGTCCGGCGCAGCTCTCTGCGGAGGCCGCTGAGTCCGTGGACCTTCGCAATCCTCGGCGTGGCGATCCTCGCGCTCGTCCTGTCGTCCGTGGCCGGATCTACCCTCAACCCCCTCGAGACCCGAAGTGTGACGCGGGGCATCGGCCCGGACGAAGTGTGCGTGCTCTGCCCATACCTGGACGACGAGTGCGTCCCCATCGCCGATTGCAAGCCCACGAGCAGCGACTGCACTTCCTTCACGGTGAGCATCGTCTCGGCGATCGTCAATGCCGAGGGCACGAGTCTGTCGGTGGACTGGACCTCGAACGGGGACTACCCGACCACCTACGTTTTTGGATACGGGATCAGCGGCGGCACCGACACGTGGGTCAGTATGGGATCCGGGGTCAGCGATACTGTCGCCGTGACGGAAGGCAAGAGCTACTTCATTCAGGTGAATGCCACGATGACGTGTAGCTCCGGCACCGTCTACAAGGAGCATGCCTCGGAAACGCTCTCCTCCGCGTGGACCTGGACGGTGGCCGGGGTCGTCGATATGGCGACGCCCTCCGACGTTTCGAAGTCGACCCCGATCTATGGGGCCGGGGTCTACCTGGAGGGGTTCTCGGGCACTCAGATCGTGGGGTCCGCGGGGAGCTACTCCTTCACCGAAACCAACAGCGCGACCAGCGTCGTCGTATGTGCCGAGGCGCCCGGGTACCACGAGAACGCGGCAATCGCCAGTCCGACTTTCGCCGAGTGCGATTCCGTCTCGGTCAGTGGAGGAAGCACCACCTCCCACACGTTGCTTCTGCAACTGAACTCGACGCTCGCCCAGGAACCGGCTTCTGTCTACCTCGCGGTCAACTCCTGTTTCTCGGGCCAAACCGGCTGCAAGGGCGCTTCGGGGCTCCAGTTCACGTCCGTGGCGGATGACGACATGGTCTCGGCGCAGGCTTCCGCCGTGGTCGAGTCGTCCACCTCCCTCACGCAGCTGCCCCCCGGGTGCACCAGCACCTCCACGTGCAACCTGATCTCGTTCAGCGGAACCACGCCCCCCCTCCTAGAGGCGTACGACTACTGGGAGATCCTCCCGGTCAACTACTACGGGGCCGGCACGACGGGGATTCCGCTCTCGTCGCCGATGCAGCTGGCCTACTACGTGTGGGTCGAGGGCGACAACGGCCACGTGGCCATGGACGCGCAGTTCTCGAGCGGGGCGGACCTGCACTCCATGACCAACAGCATCGGAAACCACATCGAAGACGAGCACGGGACCTGGATCGCACCGTCGTACCAGTTCCTGCCGCAGGGTCAATGGGTGTCGGTCGTCGTCGATCTCAGCCTCGTCACGGACCAGACCCTGGACTACCTTTCGGTTGGGTTCGACGACGGCGGAATCGGACTGGGCGCGTTCCAGGCCTACTTTGCGGACATCCGCCTGGAGGCATCGCAACAGCAGTCCGACCTGGCGAACGGGGATTTCATGCAGGACGGACTGTCCGGATGGACGACCGGCGGGTCCTCCCTCCCCCAGGCGGAAGGCTTCGGTGACAACGTGGGTTCGCTCGACTCCGCGCTGGTCGGCAACACGACGGGCACGCTCTCCGCCTACGAGACAAGCTCCCTGTCTCAGGAGTTCGAGATCCCGAACGTTGTCTCGAGCGACTCCGTCTGCCTCTTTTACCTCCCCGTGTCGAACGACCCGTCCCCGGGGAACGGATACCAACGGATTTTCCTCAACGATTTGACGACCGGCACGGACTACTACATCGTCGGGACCGCGACCTCGGCGGCGCAGAACATGGGCGGCTGGACCCAGGCGTGTCTCAACATCCAGAACGGCGAGAATGATATCCGCGGGGATCGGGTCGTGTTTACGATCGAGACCGGTCAGGCCGGTGACGGCTACGTTTCCTACGTCTACGTGACCGGCATCACGTTTACACCGGACGACGTAGACCTCAACGACGCAACGGCGTCCTCCTCGAGCAACAACTACGGCTACAACGGGGTGGACGTCTCCCCCCTCGACACCGTGGACCTGACCTTCCCCGAGCCCAACTTCCCGACGAATACCGGCGTGACGTACCATGTCCCCGTCGCCGGGGCCTCTGCGGCCACGGCCACCTACCAGCCCGGAGGGAGCGGGGGATGGACCTGGACCGCCGCGCTCGTAGCCGGCCTGGACATCGAGACGCTCATCCGGGGCAGCGATGACAGCAATGACGTTCTGGCCTTCAGCCTGGGCGCGAGCGCGGTAGTCGGTCATGGGGCGGGCACGAACCAGACCTGCTCCGAATGGACCTACAAGTCCGGGCAGCAGCCCTGCCTGTTCGTCTACCTGGTTCGGCTCGGCATTGCCTTTGCCTGTGTGTCGGGATGCACGGCGACCGATCAGGGCCTCGCCGCGTCCTCCCCCCTCAATGACGGCGACACGGCGTGGAATCTCGCGCCGATCTGTCAGTCGTGCAGTACCTCGGGCGACAGCGATCTGGAGCTCCTCGACATCTTTGGGATCGCGGCCGGCGCCGGGGCGATCCTCGCCGCCGCGCCGTTCTCCGGTGGGCAGTCGCTCTGGCTGCTGCCGGTGCTCCTGGGAGCCGCCAGCGCGTCCATCAGCGGCGCTTCGCTCTTCGAGGACATGCAGCCGATCACCAGCGGTTCCACCCTGCCGAACAGCGGCCTGAGCTGCAGCCCGACTACGGTCGCGGCCGTATGCCAGTCGTACGGGTGGTGGGACCAGAACAGTACCGCGGGGCAGGCGGATGGCGGCGCGACGATGTGGGGCAACGTGGACAGTGCCTACTCGGGAGCGCAGTACGACCTGGCTGTCATCGCCCAGGTGCAGCTGGGCGAGGTGTACACCGGGACGTTTGGCGTGACGTCCCTCGCTACCGACTACGCTCAGGTCAACACGATCTACCTGGTGAACGTCAACACGGGCTGAACGAGTCGGGCCGGGGGTCCCGGGCGGCGGTGGCCGGCCTCGGACGGGACGCGTCGCCTAGGCCTCGGGGACCGGCCGGCCCTGCGGCAGCTGGACGCTCACCGGTTCGCCCCGGCGGAACGACCGCGCCGGGAGCCACTCGGTCGCTCGGACCACCGCGGGATCCGGCAGCGCAAGGCGGACCGTGGTGTCGACCAGCGCGCCGGCGGCCCGCACGTCGACCACGGTACCCGGGATGCCCCGGCTCGAACCGGCCGGCTCGAGCGTCGTCCGGGTGGGCTCGAAGGCCACCCATTCGCCCTCCCGGTGGATGACGTTCAGTCCGAGATACGCCGCGACAAATCGGGACCGCGGGGCCGCCCGGAGCTCGTCGGCCGTCCCCTCTCTCAGCCAGGTTCCGTCTCGCAGGAAGGCCAATCGGCTGACGAGCGCCGCCGCTTCCTCGAGGTCGTGGCTGACGTAGATGGCCACCAGCCGGTCCCGCGACACCGTACGGGCGATCTCCTGCTGGAACGCACCCCGGAGCTCGCGGTCGATGGAGGCGAGGGGCTCGTCCAGCAGCAGGAGCTGCGGCCGTGGGGCGAGCGCCCGCGCCAGCGCGACCCGCTGCTGCTCTCCGCCCGAGAGGGTACCGGGGACTCGTCCACCGTACGCGGCGAGGCGAAATTCCTCCAGGAGTTCGTTCACCCGAGCGTCGGCTTCGGACGGGGCCCACCGATGGGCCCGAAGGCCGTACGCAACGTTCTGCCTCACGGTGAGCTGTGGAAAGAGCGCAAGGTCCTGGAAGACAAACCCGACGCCGCGTCGATGGGCCGGCCGGGCCGTGAGGTCGAGCCCCCCGAGCCGGATACGGCCTCCCTGCGCCGGCTCCAACCCCGCGAGGAGGCGCAGGAACGTCGACTTTCCGGCCCCGTTCGGTCCAAAGACGCCCAGGATCTCCCCGGGCGCAAGATCGAGGTCGACCGGACCCAGCCGGAAGTCGGACGACTGGTACCGCAGACCCTCTACGC
>JASHOK010000075.1 GCA_030041175.1 Thermoplasmata archaeon
AGGGTCCGGCCCGTGGGCGTCTTGCCCAGCTCGAAGGCGATCTTGATCCGCTGCGCTTCGCCGCCCGACAGCGTGGTCGCGCTCTGCCCGAGCTTGATGTAGCCGAGCCCGACCTGAGACAGCAGCTGTAGCCGAGACTCGATCCGCCGGTGATTCTGGAAGAACTGCAACGCCTCGTCGACGGTCATCTCGAGCACGTCGGCGATCGAGCGTCCCTTGAATCGTACCTGAAGGGTCTCCTGGTTGAACCGCTTCCCGCCACACTCTTCGCAGACGACGTGCACTTCGGGCAAGAAGTGCATCTCGTAGGACAGGATCCCGTCGCCCTCGCAGGCCTCACACCGCCCGCTGGCGACGTTGAAGCTGAAGCGGCCCGGACCGAAGCCGCGGACCTTCGACTCCGGCAGACTCGCGTAGAGCTCCCGGATGGGCGTCATGAGCCCGGTGTAGGTTGCCGGGTTGCTGCGCGGCGTCCGGCCGATGGGCGACTGGTCGATCAGCAGCACCCGGTCGATCTGGTCGAGGCCTTCGATGTGGTCGTGCTTGCCCGGGGTCTCTCGGCCGACCCCGAGGTGGCGACGGACCGCCTTGTACAGGATCTCCTGGAGCAGCGTCGACTTCCCGCTGCCCGACACCCCGGAGAGCACCGTCAGGAGACCGAGGGGGATCCGAACGTCGATGTCCTGCAGGTTGTTCTCCCTCGCCCCTCGAACGTTCAGCCAGCGGTGGGTGGGAAACCGCCGCCGGTCGGGGACCGCGATCGACCGCCGGCCCGACAGATACTCGCCGGTCAACGATCGTGGCGTACCCGCGATGCGCTCCGGTGGGCCGGAGTACAGGACCTCGCCACCCTGATTACCGGCACCCGGACCAAGGTCGACGAGCCAATCGGCCGCCCGCATCGTCATCTCGTCGTGCTCGACGACGAGCAGGGTGTTGCCGAGGTCGCGCAGGGTCTTGAGGGTCGCCAGCAACCGCGCATGGTCGCGCGGATGGAGCCCGATCGAGGGCTCATCCAGGATGTAGAACACCCCGACCAGACCCGAGCCGATCTGCGTCGCGAGGGCAATGCGCTCGGCTTCGCCTCCGGAGAGGGTGGCGGACGCCCGGTCGAGCGTGAGGTAGGTGAGCCCGACGTCGTTGAGGAAACCCAGCCGGCCGCGGATCTCTTTCACGACCTGGCCGACGATCTGTTCGTCCTTCGACGACAGCGCGAGGTCCCGGAAGAACGGAAGCAACGAGCTCACGGGCCGGGCCACGACCTCGGCGATCGATTGGCCGGAGACGGTCACCGCCAGGCTGGCGGGCTTGAGCCGCTTCCCGTGGCAGGACCGGCAGGGGGTGAACGTCATGAAACCGAGGTAGTACTCCTTGGCGCCCTCGCTCTTCGTCGACTTCCATCGCCGCTCCACGGCGTGTACGAGTCCCTCTTTCAGCCAGCCGCCGCCCCACCAGTGTCCGGCCCAGTGCGGAGAGGGGGCGCCGATGGCTCGGTCGCTGCCGTACATCATCGCTTTCCACCCCTTGTCCGAGAGGTAGGCCACCGGGTCGTCCGGATCGTATCCGAACAGTCGCGCGAACCGATCCAGGGAGTCGGACTCCGGGGTGAGACCCCAGACGGCGATCGCCTTGGCGAGTGGCTTGTCGCGGTCCGGGACGATGAGGTCGGGGTCGGCGTGTAGCGTGGCGCCGATCCCGGAACACTCGGGACACGCACCGTAGGGGCTGTTGAACGAGAACATCCGCGGAGTGAGCTCCTCGATCGAGAATCCGCACTTCGGACAGCCCCGAGAGCTGGAGAAACTCTCGCGGACACCCTTCGGCCGGCGAACGATCACGAGGCCCTCGGCGAGTTCCCGCGCGAGAGCGATCCCCTCCGCGAGCCGGGTCGCCTCGGCGTCCGAGACCTTGAACGTGTCGACGACGACCTCGATGGTGTGCTTCCGGTTCTTCTCGAGACGGACCTCCACGCCCGGAAGCCGGACCTCGGCGCCGTCGATGACGTAGCGGCGATAGCCCTGCTCGCGGAGCTTCTGCAGCACGTCACGGTGCTCCCCCTTCTTCCCCCGGAGCACCGGGGCGAGGAGGTCGACCGTTTCTCCTTCGGAGCGGGCGCGAACGGTCTCGACGATCTTGTCGATGGACTGGGGGGCGATCTCTTCCCCGTCGTTCGGACAGTGAGGCACGCCGATCCGGGCATAGAGCAGCCGAAGGAAGTCGTAGATCTCGGTGACGGTGCCCACGGTGGACCGGGGGTTCCGGCTACCGGCCCGCTGCTCGATGGCGATCGCGGGGGAAAGTCCGTCGATCAGGTCGACGTCGGGCTTGTCCATCTGTCCCAGGAATTGCCGGGCGTAGGCCGAGAGGCTCTCGATATACCGACGCTGGCCCTCGGCGTAGAGCGTGTCGAAGGCGAGCGAGGACTTCCCCGATCCGCTCACGCCGGTGATGACGATGAATCGATTCCGCGGCAGGTCCAGGGACACGTTCTTGAGATTGTGCTGTCGGGCGCCGCGAATCCGGATCGGAGAGTCGTAGGATGTCATGGATGGCTCGGCCGTCGGGCTACGAGGCGGGCAGCAGCTCTCGAACGGTCGTTTCGAGCCGGTCGAGCACGTGGGTCTGGATGCGCTGTCCGAGTTCCGCCGACGCGGCGGAAGTGTCGCCCATCACACTCTCGGGCCACTCCGCGACCGTGGGGTCGCCGACCTGAAAGCGGGAGTATCGATACTCGACATTGGGCCGGTCGGGCCCGACGGAACCGGGCCGCATCGACATCACCCGGGAGGTCTCGAGCAGGCCGCCGTGGCCGTCGGTCGCCGGGGACAGCTTGCCGCGCAGCTCGTAGACAAAGTCGTAGTCGGAGAGGACCGCTACGCGGAGCGATGGCGAGGCGCGAACCGCGTGTTCGGCGCCTTCGCGGAGGGCCGCCATGTGCCCTTGAGCGGCGTGCCCGGAGAGGATGAGCACCCGACGAAAGCCGGTCCGGGCGAGTTCGCCCAACAGCTCCTGGACGAGACTCGAAAGTGTTCCGAGCGAGAGGCTGACGGTTCCGGGAAACGGACGGGTCCCGGCACAGGACCCGTAGGCGAGCGTCGGCGCGATGAGCGCCCCGACCCGGTCCGCAAGGGCCTCGGCGGTGGCCTCGGCCTGAATCTGATCGGCTCCGAGCGGGAGATGAGGTCCGTGGGCCTCCAGCGCTCCCACCGGAACGATGACGAGCGGGTTGTCGCGGAGCTTGCGCTGAACCGTGCGCGAGTCGAGCTCAAGGAGGTGATGGGAAGAGGACACGGCCGCGGCAGCGGCCCCACGTATTTAGGCGACGAGTAATTCGAACGTCACCGGGGCCCGGGGACGGCTTGAAGAGGCGCCGAACCTTCGCCCCGGGTTTCGTCCCCATCAGGGGGGCGTCGGCGACTCCTCCACCGGACCGGCGTCGCCGGTTTCGGCGGTCTTAGGTGCGGTGGTCCGTCGCTTGCGGCTGGCACCCGAGGTGCGGCGAGCGAGCGCCGGGCTCCCAGCTTTCGAGGACCGGGCCCGCCGCGGAGTGCGGGGCGCCTCCCCCTCCGGTTTCGGGGTGGGTTTTCGAGTCGGACACTCGGGGTTGATGCAGAGCCGCCAAGGCCGACGACCGGCTTCGATCGCCGTGACCACCGGGGCCCGGCATACCGGACACGGCGCCGGGTCGATATCGAGACGGCCCCGCTGCGGGAGTGGGTAGGTCACCGTGCACTTGGGGTAGCCCGTGCATCCGACGAACCGCTTTCCGAACCGCGAGTACCGGGTCGACAACGGCGAGCCGCAGCTCGGACAGGTGCCGACGCGGAAGGCCTTGTGATGCTCCACGCACTCCGGGTTGATGCAGTAGAGCTGCGGCCGCTGTCCCCGGAAGACGATCTTCAGCCGGGGGGTTTGGCATTCTGGACAGAGGAACTCCGGTGCCGGTTCGATGAACCCGGCCGCGGGAAGGGAGTAGCTGACCGTGCAGCTGGCTGGATTGTTGACGCACTGGACCCATCGCGAGCCGCGGGGGCTCCGCAGCATGCGGAGCGCACCTCCGCACTTCGGACAGGGTCCGACGAAGTGCTGGCGGTCCATGGCGGTGGTCAGTGTCTTCTTCACGGCGGCCGCGTTGACCGTGAGCGCTTCGTGGATCTCGCGGAGCATCTCGCGCGACTCTTCGAGGACCTCGGCCTTGGCCTTCTTCGACTCGGCGACCAGTTCCATATCCGCTTCGAGACGATGCGTCATGTCCGGCAGCGTCACGAAGGGGGCATGGGCCCGTAGCGCCTCGGTCACGGCCACGCCGGTGCTCGTGGGCTCCAGGAACCGGGCCTGGATGTAGTGCCGGTCGAGCAGCTTCTGGAGAATGTCGTGCCGCGTGCTCTTCGTTCCCAGCCCGAGCCGCTCCATCTCCTGGATCAACGATCCCTGGGAGTAGCGTCGCGGCGGCTGGGTCTTGTCCTCCGCTAACCGAAGGTCCTTGACGGGCACAACCTGGTCCGGCTTGAGCGCCGGCAGAACGCTTTCCTCGGGGTGCTGGTACGGATAGACCTTGTACCAGCCGGGGTCCAGGACATGGTACCCCTTGCCGTCGAAGCCCTGCTCCCGGATTCGGACTTTTACCGTTCGGGACCGACCCACGCAATCGGGCGCGACCGTGGCGAGGAAACGGCGGACCACCAGTTCGTAGACCTTTGCATGGTCCGGCCGGAGCTTCTTGGGGTCGACGACGCCGGTGGGATAGATCGGCGGGTGGTCCGTCGTTTCGGTCCGGCCTCGAGTGGCCCGGAAGCTGGCCTGGGAGAGGACGTAGGTCGCCTCCTCGCGGAAGGGGCTTTCCAGGAATTTTTCCACCAACGTCCGGAGACCCAGGCCCCGGGGATAGACCGTGTTGTCGGTTCGCGGATAGCTGATCAGGCCCTGAGTGTACAGGTCCTCGGCGATCCGCATCGCACCCGCGGCACTCAGGCCCAGCTTAGTCGCCTCGGCGACGAACAGCGTAGTACTGAAGGGTACCGGCGGCCGCCGTCGGACCTCCTCCTGGGTGAAGCTGGCGACCGTCCCTTCCGTCGCACCGATCAGCGACTGAAGGAGCCTCTGAGCCTCCACCGAGTCGGTAAAGATCCCATGCTCATGCTGGAGCCGGAACGTCTCGCCGTCGGCCTCTCCCGTGCACTCGAGCGTCCAGAACGGCTCCGGCACGAACTCCTTGATCTCCTGGTCCCGGGAGACAAGGAGTGCCAGCGTCGGCGTCTGGACCCGGCCCGCCGAGAGGAAGCCCGAGCCGCCCTGGCCGGCCGTCAGCGACAGGTAGCGGGTCAGTAGGGCGCCCCACACGAGGTCGATCTCCTGTCGGGACTCCGCCGCCTCGGCAAGTGCCCGGTCCACTTCCCGGAGGTCCGAAAAGGCGCGCTCGATCTCATCTCGCGTGAGCGCGCTGTACCGGGCTCGCTCGACGTGAATGGACGGATGTACGGCCCGAACGATCTCGAGGGCCTCCCATCCGATCAGCTCTCCCTCGCGGTCAAAGTCCGTTGCGATGATCACCCGATCAAAGCCGCGGACGATGGAGCGGATCGCCTCCACGATACCCGGTTCCGAGACCTTCTTGAGCGGGGTGGTTTCCAGCAGTTGGCTCAGGTTGGCCAGCGACCAGTGAGAAAGTTCGTCCGGATAGTCGAGCTCGATGATGTGCCCCCGGAGCCCGAGGACCGCGTACTCGCCGTCCGGCCGCTCGAACCGAAAGACCGGAACCGCCCCGGCCTTTCCCCGCTTCACCCGGCCCTCGGACAGGACGATGGCAATCCGGAGCGCGGTGTTGAACTTCTCCGCGATGACGAGCGTCTTCACGTGTGCGCGATATTGAGGCGGAGCGACCTAATTAAAGCCTGACGGACCTCCGGGCCACTTTTCCGTCAGGAAACCGGCCGAACGCGTGCGCGCGCGGGTCCAACGTTCCCACCGGTTCCCCACCACCCGAATTTGGGCCGGCGCTCGTCCACTAGGGACTTTATAGACGCCGAAGCTCCCGGACTCCGAACGTGCCGCGGTAACTCAGTTGGGAGAGTGCAAGACTGAAGATCTTGAAGTCGCCGGTTCAAGTCCGGCCCGCGGCACCTCCATCCCGCCGGCAGTTGTTTGAGGTTGCGGTTTGGGATCTGGCGCGCCGCGCCGGGCTCCGGCGCCCGGGGGCCGGAAGGGACTAGCCAGGCTCCCTGGCCGACTGCGCCGACGCCGTGGCCGCATCCTCCAGGGCATATTCCGTCCGGGCGACGCCGGCGGCCGCGTGGAACAGGAAGCCGCCTAGGGTCGTTGTTAGCACCGACATGAGCAGGATCGCGCCCAGTCCGAGCTGGTTCAGCACATGGAGCGAGATGCCGATGGCGCCAACGATCAGCCCGATTTCGCCTCGCGGGATCATCCCGACGGCGATCATCAGTGCCTCCGACCTCCGGCGGAAACGTCGGTAGGCCGCCGGATAGATCGCGAGCACCTTGCCGCCCGTCGCGATGACCGCCATCAGGCCCCCCATGCCCCACACGACCGGGTCGGCGAGCAGGTGGACGTTGAACTGGAAGCCGATCACGACGAAGAAGAGCGAGCCGAAGACGGAAACCAGTACGTCGAGCGTCTGCCGAGTTCGGGTCGCGACGATGCTCTCGGCGATGGCCAGGCCGGCGATGTAGGCCCCCACGACGGTGGAGAATCCGACCGCCGTGACGATCGCGGCGAGGATGAACAGGATCAGGAACGGGAGATTGTACGTCTCGCGGGGTCCCAGCGCCCGGAAGAGCCGTGGGATCACGAGCACGGAGCCGACCAGGACGCCGAGCCAGACGAGCACGTCGACGGCGAGGCTTCCCGTCACTCGGAGCACGCTGAACTGGCCCCCGATCAGGCTCAGAATCGCGGAGAGGAGGACCAGGCCCACCACATCGTCGATCGCGGTCGTCGAGAGCAGGAATCGGGCACCCGTGCTGCCGCCCAGTTGCTCGTTCCGAATGAGCGACGCGGTGACGGCCGTACTCGTCGAACCTGCGGCCACCGCGAGTAGCAGCGCGATCGTCGATGGAAAGAGGTGCGAGAACACCACGAACGTGACCACGAAGGGGACCAGATTGCCGGCCACGGCGCCGAGAACGGCCCAGAATCCGGCCGACCGAAGTCCCGCCAGGCCGCCCTCGAGTCCCGCGGCAAAGATGAGCAGGATGACCGAGAAGTCCGAGAACGCGATGAGGATCTGGTCGGTGGGGTTGAAGAGCGGCGCACCGACGAGCGTGTTGAACAGCCCGCCCAGCGCCGCCGGGGCGAGCAGCATGCCCAGCAGGATCTCGCCCACGATCTGCGGCGCGCCGATCCGGTTCAGTCGGAAGCGAATCGCCTCGGCACCGGCGAGGAAGATGAAGATGACCAGGAGCGAGGAGGCCACACCGCTCTGGACCAGCGCCATCTCACACTTCGAGTAGCGCTCATGCTATAAAATCCGGGCGGATTTCTCGAACGCGCGCGCGTTCGAGAAACCGGGGGACGTTGGGCCGGCTACTTGGCAGGAACGAACCAGACGTCGGTGATCGAATACTTCGGGTTGGGCGCGAACCGCGCCTCCACCGGCATCCCGACGTAAAGATCCGACTGCACGGCGTCCTTGAGTCGCACGAGCAGCAGGCTGCCGGCTCCGTCGAACTCGATCATTGCGAGGTTGTAGGGCGTTTCCTTCAGGAATGCCTCGCTGCCGAAGTGGCAGGTAGTCCAGGAGTGGACACGACCCTTGCGCGGGAGCTCTTTCCATTCGGTCGGCTGCCCGCAGATCATGCAGTGCCCCCGGGGCGTGGCGTAGACGAAGCCGCAGGACGCGTTCGTACATTTCGAACCCAGGAGCTTGCCCTCCGCGAGACCAAGGAAGAACGCGGAGTCCTCGGCGTAGCTGTGGATGTAGTGGATCGAGTAGGGGCTGTCGATGATCAGGCTCTCGACCCCGTTCGCGTCGCGGAAGATCGCCGCGCCGGAACGGCCGAGCTCCTCTTGGACGTCCCGGAAATGATCGAAGGTCGGAGGCTTCGCCATCGTCAGAACCCCCGCTCCAGGATGGAGACGGTCACGGCCGACCCCGTGCCAGCATGGCTGTGGATGGCTCCCCGTCGCGCGTTCCGGAGCTGGAGCGTCGGGTCGCCGAAGTGCTGTTTGATGGTGCCCTGGAGCTGCCAGAACGCGAACACCGCCTGCATGAGGCCGGTCGCACCGACCGGATGACCGCAGGCGATGAGGCCGCCCGAGGGGTTGACGGGCATCTGCCCCGCCCTGGGGACGTCGAGGCCATAGTCGATGTTCTTGAGGAAGGGCGCGCCCGAGAGGGTGAAGTCGTACCCCTCTCCGTACTTGCACAGCCCGAGGTCTTCGTAGGTCTGGATTTCACTCGACGCATAGGCGTCGTGGAGCTCGATGAAGTCGAGTTCCTTCAGCGGATTGGAAATCCCGGCCATACGACACGCCTCGAGACCTGCCGACCGGCCGGCGCGGAACGAGTGGACTCCCGGATACGGCAGGTGCTCGTAGTCCTTCGGTTTCTCATGCGGGTACAACGGGACTGAACCGAACGGCCGGTCAGCGAGACGCATCGTGTCGGTTCCGGTGCCGACTCCGGTGACCCGGATCGGCTTGTCGGTCAGCTCCTTGGCCACGGACTCCGTGCAGAGAATCGCGGTAGCCGCACCATCGCTCATGGTGCAGATCTGCTCCCGGGTCAACGGGTACGAGATCATCTCGGAATCCAGCACCTCCTGCACGGTCAGTCGCTTCGGGTATTGCGCGTACGGATTGTGGGTGGCGTTGATGTGATTCTTCACCGACACCCAGCTCATGATGCGCTGACCCTCCGCGATGGCGAGTCGCTGGGCTTCCCGCTCGTCCTTCACGTGGGCAAACTTGGTGAGGCGGAGGTACTCGTACATGTGACGGACGACCATCAGGGCGTAGTACCCGGTATAGAATCCGCCCAGCGGGAAGTCGAAGTTCGTGTCCGATGCGAGCGCGATGAATTCGTTGCCCTTCCACGTGGCAACCCGGCTCATCGTTTCGTAGCCGGCGGCGAGGCAGACATCCATCCGTCCGCTGGCCACGGCCTCGTAGGCAGCCTGAAAGCACTCCCCGCCGGTCGCGCCGCCCCATTCGATGCGGACACTACCCTTCGGGTTAAGTCCCAGGTAATCCTGCACCATGCTGGCCGCCTTGA
The DNA here is from genome assembly GCA_030041175.1 of Thermoplasmata archaeon. GTDB lineage: Archaea > Thermoplasmatota > Thermoplasmata > Lutacidiplasmatales > UBA184 > JAKIWV01. Next base: position 9,233 of record JASHOK010000075.1, read on the forward strand.
GCTGGCGGCTAAAATGGTCGGAAAAGTAGGACACCCTCGAGCCCGTGATCTGGTCCTTGGTGAGATTCGGGACCTCCGACATCGCCTGGTCGTAGGCCTTCTTGACCATCAGCCGGAAGTCCATGGCCTGATGGGCTTTGGCAAACTTCGTGACGCCGCCCGACACCATGTAGACGCGTCGTCCGCTCGACCGGGCCGCAGCGCGCGTCGTGTGTCTGCGAGCCGGCCGAGACCGACTCGTTCTCCGGGGAGCCAATGTTCCGCCTCTCGGCCTCGAACTCGGGTCGATTCTTAATGCTGCCTCCGGTGGCCCGGTTCCTACGCTAGTATCCTGTCCACGCGGCGAGACCTCACACTTTTTAGACCGAGAGAGCTCGAACCCGCAGCATGCCGGCGAAGCGGCCCAAACGCGACCTGCTCTCGATTGTCGATTTGGGCGACGACCTGGCGCCCCTGCTGAAGCGCGCGGCGCGTCTCAAGGCGGAGCGCCGCCGGGGGGTACTTCGACCTTCGCTCAAAGGAAAGAACGTCGCAATGATCTTCGAGAAGCCCTCCACCCGGACCCGGACATCCTTCGAAGTCGGGGTACACGACCTGGGTGGCCACTCGCTCTACATGTCGCCCAAGGACCTTCAGTTGGGCCGTGGGGAGACGATCGCCGACACGGCTCGCGTTCTGTCGAGATACGTCGACGCGATCGTCTACCGGGCCTTCCGCTCCCAGGACGAGGCCGAACTCGCCAAGTGGGCTTCCGTGCCCGTAATTAACGCGCTGGATGACCGGGAGCATCCCTGCCAAATCGTCGCCGACTTGTTGACGCTCTCGGAGCGTTGGAAAGGCCGGTTCTCCGGACACCGTCTCGCATGGGTCGGCGACGGGAACAACGTCCACCACTCGCTCCTTCTCGGGTGCGCGATGGTGGGTCTCGATCTTTCTAGCGCCACGCCCGAGGGCTACCACGACGACCCCGGGATCGTCTCAACGGCTCGGGAGCTCGCGAAGAAGAGCGGAGCGGCGCTCTCGTTCTCCACCGATCCCCGGGAGGCGGTCCGTGGAGCCGATGCCGTGTACACCGACGTCTGGGTCTCAATGGGAGAGGAGGCCGAGCAGTCCGCACGAGAGAAGGCCTTCGCGGGCTACCAGGTCAACGCCGCGCTCATGGCTCACGCTCGACCGGGAGCGCTGGTCCTGCATGACTTGCCGGCCCACCGTGGCCTCGAAATCACGGACGACGTGATCGACGGCCCCACCTCCGTGGTATGGGATCAGGCCGAGAACCGGCTTCACGGTCAGAAGGCCATCCTCGAAACACTTCTCCGTTAGAGGTGTGCCAGCAACGAGCTCATGGCCTACACGCACAGGGACCATCGGGCTCGGCGGGAGCTCCGGCGGCTGTACATCATTTTCGGAGTCGCGGTCGGTGCCCTTACGGCCGTCGCGCTCGTCGTGCCGTTCACCACCGTTCGGTTCCTCGCCGTGGTGGGTCTGGCGGCGACCGGAGTCGCCTACCTCGTGTCCGTGGACCATCTGACCGGACAGTATGAGAGAGACCTCGCGGAGGTCCGCTCGGGAGCCGCCAGCTCCGGCGAGCTCCGAGCCGAGGTCTTTCACGAAGTGGGGTTCGAGCGCAATCGGTACCGCGACTGGACTCCCTCTCCGAACCGACGCCCCCCCGAGCCCGGGGAGGGTGCGCCGCCTATGGAGCCGGAGCGTTCGGATCCACCGTCAACCGGACCTTGAGAAGTCGCTCGATCTTCCGGAGCGTGGCGTCCGGTGGCCGGAAGCTGCCCGACTCGACCTTGAGCACGAGCGATTTCTTTTCGTTGAGTCGCTTCCCGAATTCCTCGGGAGTCCAGCCGAGCAGCTCCCGGGCATGTCGGATCCGCTGGAACCAGTCGGCCCGCAGCTCCATATCGGGCATCTCGGAGAACACGTCTCGCTCCTCGGTCCGACGCGGTCGCAACGTCGTAGGGCGCCGGGCTTCCGCGAACTCCGAATACGCGCCTCGGGGCCCTACCGCCGCCGCTGCCGGCGGCGCGACCGGCTGCCCGAACCGTGAACAATCGGGACACAGTTGGAGCACGGAGCCCTCGATCCGGACAGCGGTCAATGTGTCCGAGTCCTTTCCACACATTTCGCAGATCACGTTCGTTTCCTCCCCTTCCATGATTCACGTGCGATGAATGGCCCGTTCCTTCCGCCGGGTCTCTGCGCGAGCGGATCCTTCGGCGAAGCGTCGACGTTCTGCGTCGGAGGTCAGTTCGAGTCCCGGCACTGCCGTCGGTTTGCCCGCCGGGTCCAGAGCCACCATCGTGACGTAGGCTTCGCCGACCTGCCGGCGGGCCCCGCCCTGGAGCGGTTCGGCCGTCACCTGGATCCATACTTCCATGGAGCTCCGACCCACGTGCGTCAGCTCGGCGAGCCACTCCACAACATCGCCGACGTGGACTGGAGCCAGGAAGTCCATCCGATCGATCGAGGCGGTGACGCAGTTCAGGTGACAGTGGCGTCCGGCCACCACGTAGGCAACCCGGTCAATTTCGGACAGGATCTGGCCGCCGAAGACATCGCCGGAGAAGTTCGCGTCGGTCGGGACCATCAGCCGAACGACGCTCGATCGGCTGTCAGCGACCGTGCGCGGGGGCATACCCGTCACGCAAAACCCTCAAGACGCGGCCCCGAAGGGCCCGAATGGACGCCCCACGGGCGCCCGGTCTAAATGGGTTTCTGAGCCCGACTCAGAGCACAGCGCGGCTCCTTCCCTGCCACCGGGCTCTGACCCCCCGGACCGGCGAAAAGTCGCGCGATTTTCGAGAGAACCGGCGATAAGACCTATATACAGGTGCAATGTGGCCGCGCCCGGAGTTCAGCGCATGGCCCAGAAACCCCACATGAACCTCGTGTTCATCGGTCACGTCGATCACGGAAAGTCCACGACCGTCGGTCGTATCCTCCTCGATACCGGGTACATCCGGCAGGAGGAGATTGACAAGTTCCGGGCCGAGGCGGAAGCGAAGGGCAAGGCGACCTTCGAATTCGCCTGGGTGATGGACGAACTCAAGGAGGAGCGAGAGCGCGGGGTCACGATCGACATCGCCCACCGGCGGTTCGACTCGCAGAAGTATTACTTCACGATCATCGACGCGCCGGGCCACCGTGACTTCGTCAAGAACATGATCACGGGGACGAGCCAGGCCGACGCCGCCGTCCTGGTGGTTTCCGCCGCGGAAGGAATCCAGGAGCAGACCCGGGAGCACATCTTCCTCTCCCGAACGCTGGGCGTCTCGCAGCTGATCGTCGCGATCAACAAGATGGACCGGCAGGAAGTGAACTACTCCGAGGCGAAGTTCAACGCCCTCAAGGACGAGGTCACTAAGCTGCTCAAGAACGTCGGTTTCAAGGTCGACCAGCAGGTGGTCTTCCTTCCGATTTCCGCCTTCAAGGACGACAACATCAACAAGGCCTCGCCCAACATGCCCTGGTGGAAGGGCCCGACGCTCCTGCAGGCCCTGGATAACCTGGTCGTTCCGCCCAAGCCGACCGACAAGCCCCTCCGGCTGCCGGTCCAGGATGTCTACACGATCACGGGAATCGGTACTGTCCCGGTGGGCCGAGTCGAGACGGGCAAGCTCAAGGTAGGTGACAAGGTCATCTTCCTGCCCAGCGGAAAATCGGGGGAAGTCAAGTCGATCGAGATGCACCACGAGGCGGTGGCCGAGGCGCAGCCCGGCGATAACGTCGGCTTCAACGTTCGGGGCATCGACAAGAACGACATTCGACGCGGTGACGTCGTCGGGCCGACCACGAGCCCACCGACGGTCGTCGAAAGCTTCACGGCGAACATCCAGGTTCTGAACCACCCGTCGGTCATCACCGTCGGCTACACGCCGGTGTTCCACGCGCACACCGCTCAGGTGGCGTGCGAGTTCACGGAGCTCCAGGCCCGTCTCGACCCCAAGACCGGTCAGGTCGCCGAGAAGGACCCGACCTCTCTCAAGACGGGAGACGCGGCGGTCGTCAAGATCACGCCGAAGCGCCCCCTCGTGCTCGAGCGGTACAAGGAGTTCCCGCAGCTGGGTCGCTTCGCCGTGCGCGACATGGGACAGACGGTCGCGGCCGGCGTCGTGGTCGAGGTCAAGAAGCGGGAGGCGTAACGCCTAAACCCCCGCGTCGGCTCGTTCACGTACCCCGGAGAATCGATGCCACAGCGGGCGCGGATCGCACTCAGCGGCACCGACCCGAAGAAGGTCGACGCTGTCTGCTCGCAGATTCGGGAGATCACGTCCAAGACCGGTGTGGCGATCGCGGGGCCGATCCCGCTGCCGACGAAGCACCTCCGGGTGCCGGTCCGGAAAGGGCCGGATGGCGGGGGCACGAGCACGATAGACCACTGGGAGATGCGGATCCACAAGCGGCTCATCGATATCGACGCCGATGAGCGGGCCCTGCGTCAGGTGATGCGGATACAGGTGCCGGACGGCGTCAACATCGAGATCGTGCTCAAGTCCTAGGTTCCGGGCATCGTGTTCGTACGGCCCGCGCGCCCGTACCTGGCGGTCGGAGCGGCGGGGCTGGTCGTGCTCTGGGCGGCGCTCGCCTACACCCACCCGGTGTGGCTCGTCGGGCTCGCCGGTGCCACGGGGCTCAGTGTGGTCTGGCTCTTCTTCGCGGTCTTCTTCCGCGACCCGGAACGGGTCCCCGGCGAGGGGGTTGTCTCCGCGGCGGATGGCCGGGTCACGATCGTCGCCGAGGAGGAGGGAATGTGGCGGATTGCCGTCTTCATGAACGTCACGGACGTCCACGTCAACCGGTTTCCCCTCGATGCCGAGGTCGAATCGATCGACGATGCGGGCGAAGGGTTCCGCCCCGCGTATGCGCCCGACGCGAGCCATAACGTTCAGCGGCGCTACCGGCTTCGGACCGGAGCCGGCCCCGTCGAGGTGATCCAGATGACCGGGGTCGTCGCCCGCCGGCTGGTCAGTCTGGTGCAACCGACCGAGGAGCACCGGAAGGGGGACCGCCTCGGTATGATCCTGCTCGGCTCCAGAGTCGACATCCGGATTCCGGTCGCTGCGGTCCGACCGGTGGTCAAGCCCGGAGACCGGGTGCGGGCCGGCAGCTCCACGGTCGCGGTGGCACGGCAGTGACGTCGGCGGCACGCATCGGCGCCAACCTGGCGACCCTCGCGAACGCCTTGCTCGGTGTGGGCGCGATCCTCTATACCCTCGCGGGCAACAAGCTCTGGGCGATGCTGCTCATCGGCTGCGGCATCGGCTTCGATGGCCTCGACGGAATCCTATCCCGGCGCGCCGGGGGACCCCCCTCCGTGTCCGGCCGGGTGCTGGATTCCGTTGCCGATGCGATCACCTTCGGACTCGCTCCCGGGGTACTCTTGGCGGTCCACACCGAGCACGCCTCGCTGTGGAGCTCCTGGTCCCCGTACACGCTCTGGGTCGGCGTATGGGTCGTCGCGCTGGCGTGGGCGCGGCTACTGTACTTCACCTGGCGCGCCTATCAGCACCCCCACTTCGTCGGCGCGTCGACGCCCCAGAACGCGCTCGCGCTCGTTCTGCTCCTCCTCTTCTTCGACGCGCCCGCGTTCCTGGGAACGAACCCGGCACTGGTGATACCGGTCGCCGCCGCCCTTGCCGCGCTGATGGTGGTACCGATCCCGTACCCGAAGCTCCGGCGGGGCATGGGACTTCGGTGGGTAATGATCGGTACCGCCGCCGCGCTCGGGGTGTCTCTGGTGCCCTTGCAGTTCCGGCCGGCGTCGGGGACCGCGCTCTACGTCCTCTCCGAGGCAGCGGCGATCGTCGCCGCCCTGGGGCTCATCGTGTACTATCTCCTCGGTCCCCTCGCCGTGCGCAGAGCCCCCACCCCCGCCGACCATGGAGTTGAGCATGGCTAGACCGCGACTGCCGGTCCACCGAGTCGCCCTGACCCGTAGGGAGGCCCTGATGTTCGAGGCCGGCATCAAGCTCGGGGGCATCTTCCACCAGTATCTCGGCATCCCGGTTGCGAGCCGGACCGCGGCGTCGCTCGCCCGGACCATCGAGGCCGCGGTGGCGCTGCAACCGTTCGTCACGGGCGTTCAGATCCGAATCGTGCCCCGACGCGCCGGGCCGTCCGGCCGCGGCCGGTTCGGGTACCACTACCTGACCGCCGAGATGATCGATGCTCGGGTGGAGCTGACGGACGGTCGCGCGCACGTCGTGGCGAGATTGGTCTACCGCGCCGACCTGCGGTATCCGCTGATGCGGGTCGAGTCGGTACGGGAGCGCTCGGGCCGACGGGCTACGAGCCGCGCTGGTCGATCGGCACGTAGGTGAGGTCGGTCGGCCCGACGTACAGCGCGCTGGGCCGGATCAGTCGGAGGTCCCGGTACTCCTCCAGCACGTGGGCCGTCCAGCCAGTGACCCGGCTCACGGCGAAGATCGGTGTGAACAGGTCCTTCGGTACGCCCAGCAGCGCATAGACCGAGCCGGAATAGAGGTCCACATTCGGGTAGAGGCCCTTTTCCCGGTGGACGACCTCCCGTTCCTTCTCGAGCATATCGTAGGACTTGAGGTTCCCCGCCGATTCGCCGACCGTGTGGAGCCAGGCCCGCAGAATGGTCGCCCGGGGATCCTCCACCTTGTAGACTCGGTGTCCGAAGCCCATGACCCGTTCGTGTCGGGCGAGCTTCGCCGTGACCACTTCCTCGACCCGTCCAAGATCTCCGCACTCCAGTAGGAGCTCCACCGCCCGTTCGTTGGCCCCGCCGTGGAGCGGACCCTTCAGGGTCCCGATGGCGCTCGTAACGGCCGAGTACAGGTCCGAGAGGGTGGATGCCGTGACCCGGGCGGCAAAGGTGGAAGCGTTGAGCTCGTGGTCGGCGTGCAGGATCAGCGCCACATCGAGCGCGCGGTTCTCGATCTCGGTCCCTTCCTTACCGGTGATCTGGTAGAGCAGATTCTCGGCATGGGAGAGGTCCGGCCGGTCCTTGAGCGGCGCGAGACCCACTCGCCGTCGCTGGAACCGCCCGATCATCGACGGGAGCGCTGCCGTCAGACGCAGCGCTCCACCGATCGAGTTCGGTCCTGGCTGCGCCTCGCTCGGCTCGAGCATGGCGAGAGCGGAGACCGCGGTCCGGAGCACATCCATCGGATTCGAGTCGGTGGGCAGGGTGTCGATCAGTTTCGCCAGCGGCTCCGGCAACGGGCGCAGGCTCACGAGCCGCTGACGAAGATCGTCGAGCTGGCTCCGGGTCGGCAGTCGCCCGTACCAGAGCAGGTAGGCGACCTCCTCGAAGGTCGACCGGTCGGCGAGCTCCCGGATGTCGTAGCCCTCGTAGAGGAGACGTCCTCCCTTGCCATCGATGAAGGTAATGTGGGACTCGACGGCGACGATGTCCTGCAGCCCACGCTGGACGACTTCGTTCGACGCCATGGCGCCCCCCGACGCGCGGAAGAGACGAATGGCGCACTTAACGGGGTGCCGCCCGACACCTACCCCGCGGCAGGTGGCGCGGCCGAGCCCATCCGACGTCGGATGTACGCCGCATCGGCGGCGGCCCACATCGGCAGCGACGCCAGCAGACCCACGGCCGACACGAGGAACGTGAGCCGGTAGCTCCCATAGAAGGAGAGAATGCCCGAGAGGAAGGCTCCCGCGATTGCTGCGGCGCCGCCGAGAGCACTGTTCAGCCCCAGCGTACTCCCGGCGTCCCGGTCATGGAGGGTCCGGAAGACGACCAGCGACGAGGCGGTGGCGTAGAGCGCGATCGCGGCGCCCAGAATCGCGTAGATGGCCACGTTCGCCTCGAAGGCGAGCCTTCCACCGAACACCGCGTCGAACGTGAACGCGACGACGATGAGGTAGCCGATCGCCCGAAGGAGCGACGAGGCCCGAACCAGCCGATCGACGCTCCCTCGCGTCGACAGGCTGCTCGAGAACGGGAAGAGGATGGCCTGGGCAACGCTGTTGGAAACGTTGACGAGGAAGATTCCGGCAAAGGAGATGCCGACCGCAGCCAGGTAGAACGTGTACGAGGTGTTGAACAGATTCGCCGTGAGACTGAACAGGAACATCGAGGTGAAGATCAGCGGGAGTTCCTGCCGCGCTTCCACACGGAGCCGGTGCCACGCGCGTCGGACCACGCCCCGCTGGAACTGCGGCAGCGGCGTGAAGAACGGCATCGTCGCGCGGAAAGCAACGGCGTGCCTCAGCCGGGAGAGAATCCCGCCCGCCGCGGGGTGGGGCTCGCCGGTCGGATGCAGCCGCGCGGAGTCGCGGACGCCGACCCAAACGATGAGGGCCGAGGCGAGGGAAAACGCCGCGAGAAGGTAGAGGATCGGGCGCAGGATTTCATGGGCGTCCAGCCAGAAGAAGCCCACGAGTCCGCCGATGATCGTGCCGAGTATGCTGATCTCCTGGAAGGAGGCGTAGGCCGTGGGCCGTTCCGTCTCCGAGAATTGCTCGAGGATGAGCAGGTTCGATGCACTCACCCCGGCGGGCGTGAGAATGCCTACCGCCGTGTAGAGGATCGTCAGCTCGGTGAACGAGGTCAGAAAGACCAGCGCGATGTATATCCCGGCGAAGCCGAGGTAGTTGATCAACAGAAATCGTCGGCGGAGGGGATACCGGTCCGCGAGGTAGCCCCAAGCGATGGAAGAGACGATGAGCGCGCCATTGTAGATGGTTGATGCCAGCGCCCACTGGATGACCGTCCCGTGGGCCCCGAGGATGAGGAGCTGCAGCGAGAGGGTGAACGCGCCAGTGGCGGCATTCACGGGCAGGAAGGCCAGCAGCCAGGGCCGCGCCAGAATGCTGGCCCAGCGACGCGGGCCGCTGCTGGATAGAGCTGCCACTCGGCCGTCGGCGACCCACCGTCGACTTAAGGAGTGTCGTCCAAACGAAACCCGTTACGCTGACGCTACAAACGCTTATAAATCGCGGCAGGTCTCGCGCCCCTCAGAGGTTTAGTCGGGCGTGGCCGTCGGTTTCGTCCTCATCAGCACGGCACCCGCGAAGGAGCACGAGGTCTACACCGAACTGCTCCGGGTGAAGGAGATTGTCGAACTCCACCCGCTGTTCGGGGAGTACGACCTGATTGCGAAGGTCGAGGCTGCAGACTTCAACGCTCTCGGCCAGGTGGTCGTCGACAAGATCCGGTCGGTTGCCGGGGTCATCGACACGAAGACACTTACGGGTATCAAGTTCTGAGGAGACGGGGAAAGGATGCTAAACCTGATGCTGTTCGGAGCCTCCCGATTGACGATTGGTGGATACCAGTTTCTGGAGATCCTTCTCCTGATTTTCGGGCTCTTCCTGATCCTCGCCGGGGCGTTCACCGCCTACTTCGGCAGCGGCAAGAGCCGGTCCATCGGCGTGGGCCTGCTCGTCGGCGGCCTCGTGGTGGGTATCGTATCTGCCTACTGGTACCACGTCGCCAACGTGGGCGCGAACACGCTGTCCTCGCTGCTCTGGTTTGCCTTCCTCGTGATTGTCGCGGCCGTGATCGGCGCGCTGGCCGCGGTGGCGATCTTCCTGGTCGCCATCATGAAGTCGTAGGCCGGGCCCGTCGCCCGACCCGGCGTCCGGCGTGCGGGGGCTGTGGGAAACCGGCGATGCCGCCCCTGGTGACGCTGACCACGGATCTCGGCGACGTCTACGCTTCCCAGATGAAGGGGATGCTCTACCGTCGCTTGGCACCCGGAAGCGTGGTCGATCTGAGTCACGACCTCCCGGCACACGGAGTTTCCGAATCGGCATTCCTCCTCCGCCACATGGCCCAGCGATTTCCCGCAGGGACGGTTCACGTCGCGGTGGTCGACCCGGGCGTGGGCAGCCCGCGAGCGCCTCTCGGAATCGTGACCGGGGAGGGGAGCTCACTCGTAGGGCCCGACAACGGACTCCTGTGGCCGCTGGCTTCGGCGCTCGGGAGTCCCCGTAGCTTTCGGCTCGACCCGACCCGGATCGCCGCGCATGGACTGGTGTCTCCCACCTTCGAGGGACGGGACCTGTTTGCCCCCGCGGCCGCACTCCTCGCCTCTGGCTCCTCGCTCGAATTTCTCGGATCTGCGTTCGAACCCATCCGTTACGAGATCCCCGCACCCCGACCGCGGGCGGACGGATTGGAAGGGCAGGTACTGCACGTCGATCGCTTCGGCAACCTGATCACCAACGTGCTGACGTCGGCGGGGGCCGAAGTCGGGACCAAGGTCGCGGTGCAGTTCGGCCGAGGCCCGGTCCGACGGTCGTCCTTCCAGCGGACCTATGCAGACCTTCCGGAGGGCCTATGGGCTGTCCTCGGGTCCAGCTTCGGGTATCTCGAGGTGTCGGCGCGTGAGGGCTCGGCGGCCCGCAGGTTCGGAGTGCGAGTTGGGGACCGCGTCCGATTGTCGTGGCGGCGGTAGCCGCGATTCCCGAGAGACAGTAAATACAGTCCCGGGTACCACTCCCGTCTCGGCGACGGCCGGGCTCGGAACCCTTCAGCATGGCAAAGCGCGACTACTACGAGGTGCTCGGCGTACCTCGGACGGCGACGCCGGAAGAGATCAAGACCGCGTACCGACGGCTGGCCCGCGAGTACCACCCCGATCTCAACAAGACCAATCCGAAGGCCGCCGAGGAAAAGTTCAAGGAGCTGTCGGAAGCCTACGAGGTCCTCGCCGACGAGACCAAGCGCCGTCATTACGATGCCGGCGGATTCTCGGGCGTCGAGGGAGACTTCGGGCCCGGCGGCTTCAACTGGCAGAACTTCACCCGAGCCGGCGATATCGAGGACCTGCTCGGCTCGTCGGATTTCCTGCAGCAGCTGTTTGCCCAGGCCGCCGGAGGCGGGTTCTTTAGCGGCTTTGGCGGAGCCACGCCTCGCTGGGCTCGGGCCCAGTTGCGGGGGCGGGACGTCGAAGTCTCGATTCGAGTTCCTCTCCGGGCGGCGGTCACCGGGACACAAACGGCGATCGACGTGCCTCGATCCGAGACGTGCCCCGACTGTCACGGCAACGGCGCGAAGGATGGAACGGCGCTCGAAACCTGCCCTGAGTGCCACGGAACCGGCCAGATCCGTCGCACCTCGCGGAGCGGCTACACGCAGATGATCTCCATTGGAGAGTGTCCGCGCTGCCATGGGACCGGCCAGCGCATCAAGGAGCGCTGCCCGACGTGCAAGGGCACGGGCCGGATCCGGGAGGTCCGACACCTCGAGGTATCCGTGCCCCCCGGGGTCGAGGACGGGGCTGTGCTCCGCCTCGCCGGGCAGGGTGAAGGGTCACCCCCGGGCGGAGACCCGGGCGACCTCTTCGTCCAGGTGGTGTTCGAACCGGACCCCCGGTTCCATCGTGACGGTCGCCACGCCTACACGGAGGCCACGGTTCCGCTGTCGACGGCATTGCTCGGCGGAGAGGTCACGGTACCCACCATCACGGGAGAAGCGACACTGAAGATTCCGGCCGGTACTCAGCCCGAGCGGCAGTTCCGCTTGCGAGGCGAGGGCTTTCCGCGTCTCCGGGGATCGGACCGAGGCGACCTGATCGTCACCGCACACGTGCAGCTGCCGGAGAGTCTCAACGGACGGCAGAAGGAGCTCATGCGGGAAGCACTCGGGGGCCCCGCCCCCAAGGCGCGAACCGGTTTCTTCGGACATCGAACGTAGGACCGATGGAGCCTCCCGAATCTGGCGACGAGCCGGTCCAACACTACTTCACCGCCCGTCCGCGTGCGGTCTCCCGGCCCGAGGAACATCGCTTCCTGTACCGCGGAGAGATGGTCGTCATCGAGACGGACCGGGGTCTCTTCGCCTCGCACGGCCTGGATCCGGGAACCGCCCTGCTGATCGAGACCCTCGACGGAGTCACCGCCCACCGGGTCCTCGACCTCGGCTGTGGGTGGGGAGCGATCGGGCTGGCCGCGGCTCGATCGCTGCCCAACGCGCGTGTGGTGCTTACCGACGTGAATCAGCGCGCCGTTCGATTGGCCAAGCGGAACCTGGAACGCAACGGTGTCCGGAACGCCGAGGTTCGGCTGGGGAGCCTTTTCGAACCCGTGGCCGACGAGGCGTTCGACCTGATCCTCAGCCACCCGCCGTTCCACGCGGGTCGGCACCTCGTCCTGGGCATGTTGTCCCAGGCGCCCGCACATCTCAGCCCGGCCGGTCACCTGCGGATTGTCGGCAAGGGGAGCCAGGGGATCCGCTACTACCAGGAGTGGCTG
>JASHOK010000076.1 GCA_030041175.1 Thermoplasmata archaeon
TCTGCGGTCCATGGAGAAGGGTCGGGGGCTGGTCCCTCGCGCCACGTACGTGGCGCCGGGCGACGGAATATGCGCTCGAACTCCGTTCGCCATCTCTCAGGAAGCGGGCTGGTCCACGCATCCACCCTCGGTAGCGTTCGGAGCTGAAGGGCCGCACCTGCGAGACTTCGCGCTACGTTTTCAGCCGTATAGCCGCCTCCACCCGTCACGAGCAGACGTCCTCCGGCCACTTCGTGGGACATCCGGTGGACCAACTCGACCGCCCTTCCGTAGGAACGAGCAGTGTACTGCAGCTCGCCCAGCCCGTCCCCTACGTGGGCGTCGGTTCCGCACTGGAGGACGATGAGCTCGGGACGGTAGCTCCGCAGCAGGGTGGGAACTACCTGCTCAAAGAGTGGGATGAAGGCCTCGTCTCCCGCCCCCGGCGGGAGCGGGAGGTTCACCTTGAGACCGGCCCCGTCGCCGTGTCCGGTCTCCGACGGGAAGCCGGTCCCGGGAAAGATCGTGCGACCATCCTGGTGAAAGTCGATATCCAGCACGGTTCCGTCTTCGTAGAATCCATACATCACTCCGTCCCCGTGGTGAACGTCAATGTCGACGTACGCCACTCGACGCGGAGTGCCCGTGCCTTGTTGGAATCGCCGGATTGCCACGGCGAGGTCATTGAAAATGCAGAATCCGCTGGCCCGACCCGGATGGGCGTGGTGAAGGCCTCCCGCCGGGTTGAACGCGTGGGTGAGTGCGTCCCACTCGACGTAGCGAAGCCCTGTCAGGGTACCGCCTACGACCGCCGACGCGGCCGCGAAGCAGCCCAAGAAGGCTGGAGTGTCACCGGCATCCAGGGACGGCGCGTGGCGGTCCCGCCCGGCTCGTTCGACCAGGCCCAAGTAATCTTCCCGGTGAAACCGGAGAAGGTCGTCCCGTCCGGCGGTTTCCACCCTCTTCACGAGCTCGGGCTCCGAGGGAAGGCCGGGCCCAAAGTATCCCGACTCCTCGAGGAGTTGGACGGCCAGCTGGCGGCTCTTCTCCGTGAAGGGGTGCCCCGGACCGAAGTCGTACGCCTCGAAGGCAGGGTCCCACAGGACCTTGACCGGACATCCGGAGGTTGTCATGGCCGTGTGTCGGCCAAAGAACCGTGCCGGGGATTATATCGTCCCACTCGATGGGTCGCCCGGGGGTCGACGGACGGAGGACTTCTCCGCGGCCGAGCGTTCCACGCTCCGGAACGTCTGCGACACTCTTGTCCCGGCAGTCGACGACAGTTCGGCTTTCGCCGAGTTCTATGCCCGGCCGGCGTCGGCCCTCGGAGTCGACACCCAGATCCTCGACCTCATCCGGAGCGAGTTCCCCCCGCGGCAGGTCGCGGAGATCCATCAGCTGCTGCGGACCGTAGAGAGCCCGGTCCTGAATCTCTTCCTCGGGAACGGCTTCGTGCGTTTCTCGGCACTTTCGGGCGAGCGGCGTACCCGGTACCTGCAGGTCTGGCGCGACAGCCGGGCGGCCCGGAAGCGGACCGGCTTTCAAGCCCTCAAACGTCTCACGTGTTTTCTCTTCTACGCGATACCGGACGCCTCCGGTCATAGTCCGAACTGGCCCGCCGTTGGGTATCCGGGAGTCTTCCCCTCGACCCCGCGTCCGAGTCCGGATGACCATCTCCTGCGACCGATCGTACCGGAACAGGATCTCGAGCTCAGCTGCGATGTCTGCGTCGTGGGTTCGGGAGCCGGCGGCAGCGTCGCGGCTCGGGATCTGCAAGCCGCGGGACTTTCCGTGATCGTCCTCGAGGCAGGCCCGTACCTCACCGGAAGTGATCTCCGGCCGAGCGAACTCGACGGAACGGCGAGGTCGTTCGACCGGTCGGGCACGCTGGCCACAGATGACCTTGCCTTCCAGCTCCTCGCCGGCCGTGGCGCGGGAGGCGGGACCTTTGTCAACTGGATGACCTGTCTCCGGCCGCCTCCGTTCGTGCTGAGAGAGTGGGAGTCTCGGTACGGTATCGACGGCCTCAGCGGGCCCGAGTTCGGGCGCGTCGTGGACTCCATCTGGCAGTCCCTGGAGGTGAACGACCGCGAGAGCCAGCGGAATCCCAACAACGACGCCCTCTGGCGGGGCTGCCAGGCTCTGGGCTTTAGGTCGGGGCAGGATTTTCAGACGATCTCTCGGAACGCGGTGGGCTGCGCACTCCGATGCGACTACTGCGGCTTCGGCTGCGCCTACTTGTGCAAGCGTTCGACGATCCTGAACCTCCTGCCCGAGGCCCAGAACGCCGGCGCACGGTTCCTCTTCCGTACCCAGGCGGAAGCCCTCGAGGTCAACGGCGGAAGAGTTGACGCCGTTCGAGCGCGGTACTCCGCGGGTCCAGATCGGTCTTACCGCGTTCGAGTTCGTGCTCGAGCCGTTGTTCTCGCCGGCGGGGCGATTCACACGCCGCTGCTCCTTCTCCGGTCTGGCGTTCGGTCCCGGGGCATTGGCCGCGGTCTCCGCCTGCATCCCACGACGGCGGTCGCGGGGGACCTGGGCCGGAGCGTTCAGGCGTGGGCGGGCCCGCCTCAGACGGTCGCAGTGACCAAGTTCCTCGACTGGGAGCACACGGGCGAGGGATTCTGGATGGAGGCGGCGCCGGCTCATCCCGGTCTCTTCGCGCTCGCCGCGCCCTGGGTCGATGGAGCGGCTCACAAGCGCTGGATGCAGCAGCGGTACGCGCGGGCGACCGCCACCATCGTTCTGCTCCGGGATGGTTCGCGAGGAACGGTCACCGTCGACGCGCGGGGAGAGCCCTCGATCCGATACGCGCTCAGCGGGGCGGACCGCGCTCGGCTCACTCGCGGCCTCCAGGAAACCGGGCGGATTCTGGCGGCGGCGGGCGCGAAGGGCCTCATCACTCTTCACAGCACGCCCGTAGAGGTGGAGGCGTCCGGAGAGCGTCTGACCGAATCCGAGGTAGACACGTTCCTCGCCGGCGTGGCAGAGCGCAGCCTCGCGCCGAATCGGTGCCTGATGTTCAGTGCCCACCTGATGGGCTCGTGCCCGATGGGGCGAGATTCGGCCCAGGCCGCGGTGTCTCCGCGAGGAGCGGTCTGGGGCTTGGAGAATGCCTATGTCGCCGACGGCTCGGTCTTCCCGACGGCTCCCGGGGTGAATCCGATGATCACTGTCATGGCCATGGCCCGCCGGACGAGCCAGTCGGTGGTCGAGGACCTTCGCCGCGAGAAGCGATGACGCATCTCTTCAGGTCTTGACCCCGCGCCACACGGCCTTCGGCCGGGCGTCGAGGCACCATTGCTGGCACTTCACACAGAACGGAACGCTCGGAGGGGGCCGCTGCACGTGGTCCGAGTCGGGGTGGCTACACTTCGGGCACGGCATCGGTTTCCCTGCTGCACTCACGTCCGCCGGGCCGTCTTCGATTCGGGACCGCGGCGTCGGACGTGACGGTACCGCGCCCGATACTTCCGCTTTCGCCTCTGACGTCGCTCGAGTTCCGAGGCCGTCCGCTCCGCCGCGTCCAGGCCCATCCTCGTGCTACCCTCGCCCGGGAGTCCGGGATGGGACGCGGGGGGGCTCGGCGGCTAGACGTACTGCTGGTCGGTGTAGCAGTAGTACCGGTTGTACTGCGGGATGAACGTCGCGGGGCGACCACACTTGGGGCAGATCACCGGTGCCGGGGCGGCCGGTGCCGCCGGGGGCGGCGCGGCCACCGGCGCAGGCTGCATGCCGGGCGCGGGCTGAGGCTGCATTGGCGCGGCCGGCGGTACCCCGTACGGGGACGCGGGAGCCATCATTGGCGCCCCGCCCGGGAAGCCGGGCGGCGGCATCTGCTGCTCTCGGACGGCGTCTCCGAGTTTGATGTAGCCAATCAGGTAGAGGATGCCCGGTAGGATGCCCCAGACCGTGATGATGGAGAGAATCGCAACGATCAGCGTCCAGGTGCGGGCCGCCTGGTAGCGACCCTCGCGGACCGGCTTGTAGGAAAACAACCAAACCAGGATGAGCCAAACGACTCCAATGAACGCGAGAACGAGATAGACAATCCCAACGAAGGGGAACGCGATGGCGATCAGGCCGCCGTAGACAAGCCCCACCAGTACGAAGACTGCCTGGAGGATCAGGCCCACCAGAATGAGGGTCTTCGCCGTCGAGCCTGAGGGCGGCACGTAACTTTGCGCTCCCGGTTGGCCGTACACGCCGACGCCACGAAGCGGGAGGTATTTTGACCCTTCGGTTGACGAAAATCGCGGAGCGCTGCGCAGAGCCACTCCGCTGCAGGTTCGGGGACGGTTGACGGCCCCCGAAGGAGTAATCCCCCTCTCCGGATTTCTCGCGGTGTGCCGGCAGGCTCGGGGGTCGCACAGCGCAAGCGACGACGCGCCCGGCCTCCCACCGTCGCGGGCACAGAGGCTTCTCGTCGCGGTCTCGGGTTCTACGGGTACGTGGTCCGGGACGTGATGTCCCGGCCCGTGATCAGCGTCCGGCCCGAAGCCTCACTCGAGGTGGCGGCGTCCCTCATGAGTACGCACGGGGTGTCGGGATTGCCGGTTCTGGACCGACGGCCACGCCTCGTCGGGGTCCTGAGTCAGAAGGACGTAGTGCGGGTACTCCACGAGCGCGCGGGCCTTTCGCTGCCGGGCGGGATCTTTGACCTGATCCTGGATTCTACGAAGGCGCGGCGCAGCGACCTCCCCCGGGAGTGTCGAACCATCCTCGAGAACACTCGGGTCCGTGCGGCCATGTCGAACCGACCGATCACCGTCGGGCCGAACGCGTCGCTCGACGATGCGATCCGCCTCTTGATCGAGCACAAGATCAACCGTCTGCCCGTCATGGAAGGCGGCTCGCTGATCGGGATCGTATCCCGGCACGACCTGCTGAGCGGCTTCCTCTGACCGCCGGCCCTACGGGTGCGGCGGCCGTCGCGTAGCCCTCAGCCGGGCTACGGATGAGGCGTACTCCAGCCCCTTCTGAATCCCGCGTTCCGCACCACGGACCGGATGCTGTGCGAAGTATTCCTTCAGCTCGGGGTAATTGGTACCGCCCAGGTTGGAGATCAGCGTCTCGTAGATGATGTGCAGGGTCGAGGTACCGCCGAACGCGCCCAAGACCTTCTCGCCTTGCGCCAAGTACCAGCGCCAGACCACCGGCCGAGACTGAGGGTGGTTCAGGGCTTCGAAGAGCATCCACGGGAACTGGGAGAACGGGAGCTCCCCGGTGCTGGCCCGGTCCAGCGCTGCCGCAGTGAGCGCCGGGTCTTCAAACGAGGCCAAGGCCCGGGCCATCTGGACCTGGCCGGCGTCGTTGGCTCCTTGGAGACGCTGCCAGAATCCGTCGACCGCCGGCGCCCCAGTCGCCTCGGCGTACGCCACTGCGACCGCCTGTCGGAGGTCGGGGTCGATGGTATCGAACCGGGCATACATCGGCGCGAGCTCGCGCGCAAACGCCGGGTCGAAGACCAGCCGGCCCCGGAGGGCCACCTCGCGGAGTCGACGCTCCATATCGCTCTCGCCCGGCTTGGCGGTGAGCCCGAAGCGATCGGTTTGCGCTCGATGGACTCGGCGGTACAGCTCGAGAAATTCGGGATCGTCGTAGAGCGCCAGCGCAACGGTGCTGAGCTGATGAAGGACCTCGTGGCCGACCAGTGGATCCTTGTCCTTCACCGCCCGTTCGATCAGGGACTTCCACCGGTCGAATGCGATGTCCCCGGAAAACAGGAACGCGAGGAGGTCCTCCGTGAGCAGCCACCGCTCGGACGACGAGAGTCGGTCGAACCGCTCCACCAATCGGTCGTACGTCGAGTCGTCGTAGAGCACGCGATAGAAGCCCAGGGCCTGCTCGTTGACGAAGACGTCCGTCGCTGCCGGAACGTTGAGCGTGATCTCGGGGCCGGACATCAGCACCCTGAGGGGCGCTCCGTCCGTTCGTGCCACCAGCGGGATCGGCCAGTACTGCCGGGGATGCTCCCCAGTGATCGAGAATCGACGCTGCTCGAGATGGAGGCCATCCGCCCCTCGGTGGACGATCAGCACCGGATGGCCCGGACGCTCCACCCAGCGCCGCATCAGGTCCGAGATCGGTTGACGGGCGGCGTTCTCGAGCGCAGCCCAGAGGTCCTCGCTTCGGGCGTTCGCGTACTGGAACTTGGAGAGGTAGTCATGGACGCCCTGCCGGAACGCCTCGGGGCCGACGAAGCCCTCGAGCATGCGAAGGACGCTCGCGCCCTTGCCGTAACTGATCTCGTCGAAGATCTCCTCGATCTCCTCGGCCGAAGCGACCGCCTGGCGGATCGGGTGGGTGGAGGAGAGCGAGTCTCCGGCGAGGGCCGGGGACATCTCGGAGAGAAAGAAGTCGTCCCAGATGCTGGCGTCGCCAAGGCGGTCGAGGACTTTGAACGCCATGAGCGCGGCAAAGCTCTCGTTGAGCCAGATCTCGTCCCACCAGTGCATGGTCACGAGGTCGCCAAACCACTGGTGTGCGATCTCGTGGGCCGTCACGGTCGCGATCTGACGTCGGAGACCCGCTGTCGTCGCCTCGTCGGCCAGCAGGAGGCGTTCCCGACTGGTGATGATCCCCCAGTTCTCCATCGCGCCGGCCGCGAACTCCCGAAGCGAGACGAGGTCCAGCTTTGGCAGAGGATACGGGACGCCGTAGTAACTCTCGAACTCCTTGAGGACTCTCTGGGCGATCCCCAGCGCGAATTGACCCTTGGAGGCATCCCCGGGGGGCGTCCATATCGCCACCCGGGAGCCTGGTCCCGTGCCCCGGAGCACGTCGAACTTTCCGATGCCGAGGAAGACCAGATAGGTCGACATCCGCGGTGTGCGGACGAAGCGTACCCGCTGTCGGCCGTTTACGGTCGCCACCTCGTTCGAGGGGGTGTTGAAGAGGACGGTCAGGCCCGGGTCGGTGGTGACCTCCACGTCGAAGGTCGCCTTCTGATCGGGGCGGTCCACGCACGGGAACACATGTCGGGCGCCGGTCGACTCAAATTGCGTCGCCAGCACGTAGTCGGGCGGCTGCCGGGACCGGTAGAGGCCTTGAAGACTCTGGTCCGGCGCCTTTCCCGAAAAGGCTACCTCCAGCTCACGGGCCCCGGACGGGATACCGGAGACCTCGAGCTCCTGGCTGGCCTCCAGAAGGCGGGTGGACAGGGGGTGTGCCCCCGAGGCGGCGTGGTCGATCTCGAGGCCCACCGAATTGAGCCGGACCGACGGAGCGTCGAGCTCGCCGGTGAGCCGGACCCGGCCGCGGAAAGTGCGGTTGGAGAAGTCGACATCCAACCACAACTGGTACGATTCGGTCTTCACGCGATGCGGACCCGGCCCCCGCATGCCGGCCGCCCCATGTAAAGGCCGCGGAGGCGGCTCCGAGCGGGTGCCGGCGGCCCGCCCAGCTCCTTCTCACTGCCGTAGAATTGGGAGAAATGACTTGCCTGCCGGGACGACGGACCGCCGGGCCGGCGGCGCCCTAGGCGGTCTTCTGCTTGAGCCGAGCGAGGACCTCGGTCCAAGCTCCGGTGTGCCATTCCAAAGCGGCCGCCCCGATTCCGTCGTCGGGCCAGCCCTCGTGCTCGAGGCGGAGGCGGGTACGGTTCGGGCCCAGTGGCTGAAAGAGCACCGTGAGGTTCGTGACCGGCAAGTCCCCAGACTGGCCGGGGACGGTGCACGCCGGAACCTTCCAGGCCACCTTCAGAACGTACTCCTCTTCCAGGCCAACGATCGCCCCGCCGACGGGGCCAGGAATCGGACGGGCCGCGAGACGTCCAGTCAGTAGGTAGGTCCCCCCGATGCGAAGGTCGATCGTCGATCCCTCGGCCAGCCAGCTGGCCACCTGATCGGGTTCGGTCCAAAGGGCCCAGAGATCCTCTACCGGAATCTGCAGCTCCTCGATGAGAACCAGGGGTCCAGCCGCCATCGGTACGGGGGCCGCAGCGGCCTCGGCCTATTAGAGTTCCCTCGGAGGGCGCCTGGACTAGTCGTCCTCCGAGGTCAGGATTCTGGCACAGGAGATACAGGGGATGGGACGCGGCTGGAAGTCGTAGGAACGGTGGCTCACCCGGCTGACCGGGGTCGGGTCCCCTGGGCCCACCGCTATGCGGAACTTGCTCGCCAGTACGGTTCGGACGATGTCTCCGTCCGCGCCGCAGCGGGCACAGAGGTCGAACTCGACGGCGTCCGTCGCGCTTCCTCCCGCCGATGTGCGCAGTCGCGGCATGGGTTGGCGCCTCCATGGCTGCGGGGTACATGAACGGTCCCGACAACGTCTCCCCGACGACCGAGGCCGGCGCCGGGCGTGGTGGGCAACTCCCAGTGGCGTTCGACCCCCGTTTGGCTTTCATAGCCCAGTGGTCTCGCAGTGCCCGCTATGATCGGTCCCGGAACCGCCGCCCCGGACTTTGATGCCCCCACGTCGAAAGGTGCCAATCTCAAGCTGTCTTCTCTTCGCGGGAAGTCCGTGATTCTGTACTTCTATCCGAAGGCCTTCACGTCGGGCTGCGCGATGGAGACCCGAACCTTTGGAAAGATGTATTCCGAACTATCGGCCCAGGGCGTGGAAGTCGTGGGCGTCAGCGTCGATGACGCGGAGAAGCAGACCGCCTTCGCCGCCGATTGCCACGCGGAGTTTCCGCTCGTCGCCGACACGAGCAAGACGATCGCTAAGAGCTATGGTGTGCTGGGAACGTTCCAGGTTGCGAAGCGAGTGACCTTCTACATCGACCCTCAGGGAACGGTCTCGGAGGTCGTAGAGTCGATGCTCCCGGGTCCGCACACCGAAAAGGCCGTCAAGAAGTACCTTGAGTCGACCCGCAAGCCGACGTAGGGCCCGCGTTCGGGAGCCGGCCGGTCCCTGGACTCTCCGTCGGGCCGGCATCCCCGACCTGAACACCCTCGTTGCTCACCGACGGGAGATGTTCGCGGCCATCGGAGGGCGTTCGCCCCGCCAGCTCCACGCCCACGACGCCGTCTACCGGCGATGGTTGCTCCCGCGACTGCGGTCTGGGGAAACGGTTCTCCTCATCCTCGAGACACCGCAGCATGCGGTCGCCGCCAGCGGAGGGGTCTGGTTCCGTCCGGAGCAGCCGAGGCCGGAAGCTCCACGCTCTACGGTGCCCTACATCTTCTCGATGTTTACCGAACCCGCTCAGCGGAAACACGGGCTCGCTGCCCAGCTCCTCCAAGAAATGCTGCGGGTCGCCCGGCAGCGGGGGTACCGCAGGGTCGTCTTGCATGCCGCACCCGCGGCCCGCAGGATCTACCGACGGGCCGGATTTTCGCGCACTTGGGAAATGCGCGCAGAGCTGACCGGCTGACCGGGCGCGCGGGCCAGACGTCCGAGTTATCGCGGCGGAGGCGGCCAGCCAGGGTACGACGGGGCGACGGCGAACGGCGGGTGCCGCTCGACCTTGGTCTTCGCGCGGGACGTGGCCACCAGAATGAGGACCTGCCCTACGAAGCTGATGTAGGGAATGATGAGCAGCACAGCCCCGACCTTGTACAGCGGGTCATCGTACCGATCCCCCAACCGCCAGATGGCGACCAGGGTCCCGATGTAGCCGATGAGGAGGACAATCGCGGCCACGAGGAGGAGGCCAGCAGCTCCGAGGAGGGGACCCAGGTCGAGGCAGGACGTCGGAATCGAGGTCGTGGAACCCCCCGTGCAGCTCAGCAGCTGGAGGACCGCTTCCAGCAGCGTGACTAGGCCCACAATGAAGAGTACCAGTCCGACGAGGACCAGGAGGGCCCACGTCGGCGATGAGGAGAACTTCGCATCGACGCTGCGTACCGCGAGGAATCCCTCCCGATACATCCAGAACGACACCATGGAGATCACCAGGCCCACGGAGGCGACACCGAGGACCACGGCCAGCGAGGTTTGGTCCACGTGGAAGGCGGACCCCGCGGTCGGAATGTCGAAGGTAAAGTATCCCGTGTTCGACAGAACGAGGGGTACGGCGATTCCAAGGACGGATCCGATGACCGCGAGCAGGGCGGCGCGCCAAAACTGGGCGAGCGCGGCGAGGTCCACCTTCCGGGTGTCGAGAGCTGGAGGAGACACCGGCATCCCCCACGCGGAGGGCGGCACGACCCAGCCGGGCGGGCCTCCCGCGGCCGTCGGAATTGTCACTAGCGTCGGAACGCATCGGACAGATTTAGAGGTCGCCGGTCCGGAACGGCCTAGCGGGTGGCCGGGTGGGTCCCGGCCGAGGCTCCCTCGGCAGAGTCTTGGTCAGGCCGATATGCGCATAAACACGTACTAGCGGTGTCGCCAGAAAGAGCGTTGATATAGGTCGTGCGACCATACGTACCGCTGAGGGGCGCGGCGAGCCCCATTCTGCTCGCGCATACCCTCGGGGGGGTCGTTGACGAGCCTCGCCGTCTCGGCGGCATTGGGGATTCCGATTGACGAGCTGAAAACGTCGGTGGAAGCCGTCGCAGTGGCGATCGTTTCCGATGACGGCCGCATGCTCCACAGCGTGCTTCCGTCGGGGGTCTCCGGCGAGTCCTTCGCCATGATGTCGGCGACGATCGTCGGCGCAGCCGCCACCGTGAGCAGCGACCTCAAACAGACGCCCCCGGACCACATCGTGATCCGGGGCGTGGACTTCACGACGATTCTGGCCCGCTTCGACCAGACCTCGCTGCTCGTGACCGTCGTCGGCGCCAGCGCTGACCCCGACCTGCTGCTCCATCGGATCGACGAGTTCATCCTGCGCCAGCGGGCACTCGCCTCGGCACCGCGGTAACCGTCATCTTCCCCGCCGACTGCGTGGGGTGTTGTCCGAACTTTCCACCGACGCGCTGATCTTGGGTGCGGGGTCGGCCGGCCTGGCATGCGCCGAGGCGCTGCACAAAGCGGGAATCCCGTTTCGGGTCCTTGAAGGGCGGGACCGAATCGGTGGACGGGCGTTCACGGACTATGGCCTCGCCCCCGAGCTGCCCCTGGAGCTCGGGGCCCAGATGGTGCATGGCCGGCACGTCGTTACGCACCAGTGGATTCGGGAAGTTGGGCTGAGTGTTCGACCGTGGCCGGTATCCCAACGGGCGCTTTTCTCGGTCGACGGACGACTGTGTCGTCTTCCGTGGCTCGCGTTCCCCGGCTATCCCGGGTTTGGCTTTCGGTCATTCTGGGCCGGCGCCCGCACGTTGCCCCGTCGCTTGCAGTCGGCGACGGCGCCGGACGTGAGCCTCGCCGACTTCCTCGAGCGGGAGGCGCCCCCCCTGGGGGCCCGTCGGCTGGTGGAGCTGCTCCACGCGCATGTCTACGCGGCCGATGCGGATGAGATCGGAGTCCTAGGCCCCGGGGAGGAGGAGCGGCGGGCCGCCGAGGAGTTCGGGTATCGAAACTTCCGCCTTGAGGGTGGTTACACGGAGCTCTTCCGGCGCCGGGCTCAGGCATTCCAGGACCGGATCCACCTCGGCACCACGGTCCGAGCCATTCGATACGACGAGGCGGGTGTCACGGTGGAGGCGGGCCCGGCAGATGCCGCCGACCCCGATGTCTTTCGCGCTCGGGCGGCGGTGGTGACCTTCCCCCTGGGAGTGCTGAAGGCGGGGACGGTGGAGTTCGACCCTCCGCTCCCGGAGTCCAAGCTCGCAGCGATCCGGCGGATCGCCTTCGGGCAAGGATATGCCCTGCAGTTACGGTTCGCGGGCAGCGAACTCAAGGATCGGCTGGGTGACTTCTCCATGGTCTGGGGCGGGGGCGCCACGACCTTCCACCGGCCCGGGGTTCTCCATCGGAACGTTCCCGAGGTCATTTCGGCGTTCACGGTCGGGCGAGAGGCGGCGTCGCGGTCGTTGCTTAGTGCGTCGGACCGGCTCCAGGCCACGGTCGCGGAGCTGTCGGCGGCACTGCCGTCCGGGTTCCCCGTAGGGACTGTGGCCTCGACATCGGTCCACTTGTGGCCCCAAGATCCGTTCGCCCGCGGCGCATACTCGTTCCTGCCCGTCGGCGTCGGTCCGGAGGAACGGCAGGCTCTTGCCGAACCGGTCGGACGCACGCTCTATTTCGCAGGCGAGGCGACCGAGTGGCACGGGGATTCCGCCACGATTCACGGTGCGATCGCCACCGGTCTCCGGGCGGCCGCGGAAGTCCAGCGCGAGCTCCAACTTCAGGCGGGTCGGGCCCCTCTAGGTTGAATTGGGACGGGTAGGACCCCTCGTTTCGGATAGAGCCAAGTACGGGTGCCCGCTCGCTTTCCCGCGCTCCCCGCAGCGAGGGGAAACGGGTCGAAACTGTGAACGCGGCCATCGAAGTGGAAAAGCTCGAAAAACGGTACGGCCACGTGCGGGCCGTGGACGGTATCGACTTCGAGGTCCGGTCGGGAGAGGTCTTCGCCTTCCTGGGCCCCAACGGCGCCGGCAAGACGACGACCGTCGAGATCTTGGAGGGTATCCGGCCGAGCTCCGGCGGGAGTGTCCGCGTACTCGGCAAGGACCCCTGGATTCACGGACGCGAGCTGCAACGCCTGATCGGAGTCATCCCCCAGGACTTCCACTTCTTCCCGAAGCTGTCGCCGCGAGAGGCGGTCGACCTGTACGCCGCACTCTTCGGCGCGTCGGTCTCCGCCCACGACCTGCTTCGGCGCGTCGAGCTCGACGACAAGGCCGATGACCTGTTCGACACCCTCTCGGGCGGCCAGAAGCAGAAGCTTGGCTTGGCCCTGGCTCTGGTGAACGACCCAAAGGTCTGCTTCCTGGACGAGCCGACGACCGGCTTGGATCCTCGGGCTCGCCGAGCGATCTGGGCGGTGATCCGAAGCCTGAAGGCGGAGGGTCGGACCGTCTTCCTGACGACCCACTACCTCGAGGAAGCGCAACTGCTCGCCGATCGGATCGCGATCATCAATCTGGGGAAGATCATCGCCACAGGAAGCCCCGCCGATATCATCCGAACCTACGGCCGCCCGGAGCGCCTCCGCATCGAGGGTGATCCCGCGATGGTCGATCGGCTGCGCCGGGAGGTTGGAGTACCGGCAGAAGTGGAGGACGGGGCCGTGGCCGTCGAGATCCACGACAAGGGAGACGCCCTCAAGGTCCTGAGCTGGCTCGGGAGCTCGGGATACTCCTACTCGAGTTTCCGTACGTCGCAGGACACGCTCGAGGACGTCTTCATTCGTCTCGTGGGCTCGTCCGAAGCGTCGACGATGGAACTCAGTCCGGGAGCGGACGTCGCATGAACCCGAGCCGCATCCGGGCGTACTTCGTGGCCTTCGCGAAAGGGTACCTCCGGAACCCCATCGGGCTATTCTTCACACTCGTCTTCCCGATCATCCTCATCCTGATCTTCGGCGCCGTGTTCGCCAACTCGGGCTCGTCGGCGGTGCCTCTCTACGTCGAGAACCTCGACCACAATTCGCCGGCGAGCGTCGCGTTTCTGGCGGCCCTGAACGACACAGGAGCCGTGAGCGTAACCGTAGTCAGTCCGCCAGCGGGTACGAACTTTTCGAGCTACCTCGGAACCCAGGGCTACTCCGCCGGTCTGATCATCCCGGCCGGCTTCCAGGCGGCGCTGACGAACAAAACCCCGATCGTTATCCCCATCTACACCAACCCCTCAGCCGCATCTCAGGCCGGCATCGCTTTGGGTGCCGTGGCAGGGGTCGAAAGCGCGTTCAATCTCCATCTGGCCGGGGGCTCGATGATCCTGACCTCCACGGAGTACAACGTCGGGAGTCAGATCTTCACGTACATCGACTACCTGATTCCAGGACTCATCGGGTTCTCGATCCTGACGAGTCCCATGTTCTCCATGGTGAACATCAGCTCCACCTGGAAACGCGACAAGCTGTTCCGGCAACTCTCGCTGACCCCGCTGACCCGGGCCGAGTGGCTCACGGCGGCGATGGTCTGGTACGTGCTGCTGGCGATCGTGGCTGCGTTCGTCATGATCTTCGTGGGCCGATCGGTGTTTGGCGCGCACGTCTCGGTCGTGCCGTGGATGTTCCCGTTCCTGATCGCCGGACCCGTACTGTTCGTGTCCCTCGGACTGGTCGCCGGCTCCGTATCGCGGACGCCGGAGACGGCGGCCGTCATCGGGAACGTGATCCTGTTTCCGATGATGTTCCTCTCCGGGACGTTCTTCCCGGTCTCGAGCTTTCCGCCCTACCTTCAAACGGTGGCGCACGTGCTCCCGCTCTACTACGTGATCGACGGATTGAATGCGGGGATTCTCTTCGCAAACTCCGCCGGAGCCACACGCGACCTCATCATCGTCATCGGCGTGGCCGTGGTCTTGTTCGTTGTCGCCGTTCGGGTGTTCAGCTGGCGCGAGAGCTGAGCGCTCGCCGTCCACGACGGCGAACTCTTATCCGCCGCCCTCGTGTGGATGGCGGAGGCCATCGATGACCGTGGATTTTGGATTCAAACGTGCGCCGGCGTACCGAATCGCTACGCTCGGTCGGACCGGGGCCTGGAACGAGAGGAAGCTCCGCGGACAGTTCGCCGACCTGGTCGCCTGGGCGAAGCGGAACCATCTCCGAGTCGGGCACTGGTTCTTCTTCGAACCGGACGAGAGAACCTTTGTGGCCGGGATCGAGATTCGGGGGAAGGCGGTGGGCTCGGGCCGGATCCGGCTCCGGACCCTTCCGGCGGCGACGGTCGCGAGCGTGACCTTCAACACCGATCAGGTGTCGCCACGAGTCATCTATCACGGCCTCTACGACTGGCTCCGCTGGCAGAAGAAAGGCAAGGAGATTCGGAAGGTACTGGCCTACCGCGAGGTCTACTCGGGCGACCCCTGGTCGAGCGCCAAGGTCTGGTCGAAGACCGAGATTCAGGTTGTCGTCAAGAAGTAGCCCTCTGCCGGGGCCGTGACGATGCGGGCGCGTCTGACGTGCAAGAAGTGCCACCAGGAGTTCGACTATGACTTTGTTCCGGGCGCGGCCGTGACTGCGATCCGTCTCGGTGGGAATCGTTACATGGCGTGTCCGCTCTGTCACCGGTGGTCCGTGTTTGACATACGGTCCAACCTAGTTCCAGTCTGACCGGGGCGGCGACCATGTCGGACACGGCTTCACCCTCTGAAGGCGCCGGCCTTGGGGCACTCGTCCGGATCAACGTCCGTCGGGCGGTCACAGTCGGACGGATCTACCTCGGCATGGCTACGGCCCTCTCGCTGCTCGTGACGGGACTCGTGGTGGTGGAAACCTCCCGGACGGGAGCCGCGGGGACGGTCATCGGCTCCGTGCTCCCGTCGGAGCTTCCGATCTTTGGCGTGGTCGGCTCGCTGGGAGCCCTGATGGTCTTCGTCAGCGACAAATCGAAGGGGGTCTACGAGTACCTGATTTCCTACGGCGTCGACACCTCGGTGATCTCCGCGTCGATCGTGCTGGCCTCCCTCGTGCTGGTGAGCATTGTGCTGGGGGTGGCCGGGGGAGCCAGTGCGATCCTGGTCTACGTTCGCACCGGTGCGGTCCCGGCCTACTACCTGCGCGAGTTCTTTGTGAATGCCGTTCCGCTCGCCTTCTCTGCAACGGCCTTCATGACGCTCGCGTGCATGGTGTGGGCGGCGATCGCATCCCCCCGCGCCGGAATGAATGGGCCGGTCGGCTTCGCGCCGACGATTGGCATCGGTCCGCTCTTGGTCGTCCTGGTGACCTCGGGCCTGGCCCCGCCGGATCTCCGGATGTGGATCGCCCCGGGCGTCGCACTAGCCCTCGTCGGCATCGTGCTCCTTCTGATCGCCCTCCTGTCTCGCGGCTCTGTCCGGGAGCGCTTTCTCTCCACCCTATGACGGCGGCCTCCATGCTGAGCGCGAGCCCGAGCCACACCGCCATCGAGCTCGCCGGCGTTTCGTCCGGCTACTTCCGCAAGGCGGTGCTCCAGGACATCTCGTTCCAGATCTCGGAGCCGACCGTGTACGTCGTCCTCGGGCCGAACGGCGCCGGCAAGACGACACTGTTCCGCACGATCGCCGGCATCCTGTCGCCCCTCCAGGGAGGGATCCGGATCTTCGGCGAGTCGAACGAGACCCGGACGGCGCGGGAGAAACTGCACTACCTCTCTCACGTCGACGGAATCCCGGAGGGCATGCGGGTGCGAGAGGCCCTCCGGTTCTACGCCACCATCGAAGGCGTCGGCGAGGAGGCCGTGGGGCGCGCCCTGCAGCTCCTGGATCTCGAGGCGCTCCAGGACCGGTACTTTGGCCAGCTGAGCCAGGGCCAGAAGAAGCGCGTATCGGTCGCCCGGGTTTTCTTGCGGGAGAAGCAGATCTACCTGCTGGACGAGCCCACGAGCAATCTCGACCCGAAGGTGGCGGGCGAGATCCGGGACCTCATCCTGCGTCTTAGCCACGACAAGGTGGTCCTCTACTCGTCCCACAACCTCTACGAGGCGAGGGAGATCGGTTCGCGCGTCATCGCGATCGTCGGGGGCCACCTCAGCCGATTCGGTCGGATCGACGATATCCGGACCGACCGATACGTGGTCGGCATCCGTTCGATGAGCCCACATCCCGCGCTGTCGGCGTACCCGAAGGAAGGCGACTACTACATCGTCGAAGTGCCCGGTCCGGAGAGCGTCCCCGGCCTCGTCGCGGACCTCTCGGCGAAGGGCGTCCAGATCCGGGAAGTTCGTGAGATGGAGAACCCGCTCGAATCGCTGTTTCGCTGAGCCCCAGAAACTTCAATCTTGCTTGCGTATGTCCCGTCGCAGGGTCATGACGGAAAGACCGGCAGCCGGGAAACGCTCCCGGGCCCGGGGTCGGGTGCGGTCCCTGCATCGCAAGCCCGAGACCGGTCAAGAGCACGGACTTCCGAAGCCGACCGTCCCGGAGCTCCGGATCGCGACGGGCGGTGTGGAGGGCGATTTCAACCGGTACCGGCACGAACAGCAGCAGGACGAGCCGAAACAAGCCGTCCTCCTCATGCCGGTCGAGATGCTACACACCCTCAATCTGGAGGGCTGGCCCGTCCGGGAGGGGGACATCGGGGAGAACGTCACCACCCAGGGAATCCCGTATGAGGCCTTCCACGTGGGCGACCGGTTCCGGCTCGGGGAGGCGGAGGTCGAGATCTCGAAGCCGTGCACGCCGTGCACCAACCTGGAGCTGCTGCCCTATGTGGGCCCGGAAAAGGGGCCGCAGTTCCTGAAGACGATGTTACATCGTCGGGGCTGGTACGCCCGCGTGACGCGAGAGGGTCGGGTCCGTACCGGTGACGTGATCGAGCGCGTCGAGTAGGGCAGCGCGGCCCGCCCCTCTAACGGCGGGTTTTTGAGCCGAGGCGCCGCTAGTCGTGGGGCCAATGCCTCCGAACCTCCGCCTCGCCCTTACGATCTTCACGGTCGGGTTCGCGATCGAGGCCGGGGAGGACGCGTACGATCTGCTCGTGGGAACGGCCAAGGGCGCCACCGGCGAGACGGTCTTCCTCATCGGCGCCGCGGCCACGTTGCTCGGGATCCTCTTCCTGACCCTGGGCCGGCACGAGTGGAACGAGCTGCACCATGCTCGGGTTCGGCATGCCCACGTCACCCTCCTCGTCGTCATTCTGCTCGCGCTCGCCGCGGCAGGTCCGGTCGCCTACTACGGCTACAACATCTCGGTGGCCATCCCGTCGTGGGTGGCCTACGAAGTAGGAGCGGCGGTCGCGGCCTCCCTCTTCTTCTCCTTCGTGCTGTATGCCGTCATCGTCTACCATCTCCTGGGCTCGGCCGGCCGAGGCATCCTGGTGGCCGCGCTGGTCGCCGCGATCCCGGTCGTGGGACTCGTGGGGTACCTGATCGCCGGCGATATCCCCACCTACCTCGCAACGGTGCGCTCCAGCCCGACCAAGCTGGCGAGCCTGGTCGAGCCCATCGGCTCCTATCTCTCGTACATGTTCCTGGCCTACGCCTTGTTCGCCGTCGCATTCATCAACGCTCATGCACGGGTTGCGCGGGGTCTCGAGGCGCTGGAGGCCGAGGCCGCACCCGCCTCTGCGAAGGCCCCGCCGGCCCGGCCCACCTGAGTCGGTCCCTGGGGGGGGTAAGCCCCTAGTACTGTAGCCGCACTGCGCCGCCCCGTGCGGGTGGACGACCTTCCGGAGTCTCCCATCCTCTCCCTGCTCGACCGCGTGTTCGAGATGCGTCGACAGGGAGAGACGGTCCTCGGGCTGCACGTCGGAGAACCGGACTTCGATACCCCGGCGGGAATCCGTGCGGCCGCGGCCCGGGCGATGGACGAAGGGCTGACACACTACGCACCGGCGCAGGGTCTGCCGGACCTTCGGGAGGCCATCGCGGAGCGGCTTCACCGACTCCACCGGATCCCGGCGACGGGGTCGGACGTCGTGGTGCTTCCGGGGAAGCTCGCAATCTACGCCAGCCTGCTCTCGGCCACCGATCCGGGCGATGAGGTCTTGCTCCCCGACCCCACGTATCTCTTCGAGCAACCCGTCCAGCTCGCCGGTGCCCAGCCCGTGTACTTTCCGCTCCGGTCCGACTATTCGTTCGACCCCGCCGCCCTCGAGCGGGCAATCACCCCACGGAGCCGCGTGCTGATCCTCACGTCGCCCTCCAACCCCACGGGGCGGCTGCTATCCCGTTCGGAGCTGGAGGCAGCCCTGGACATCGCCCGAAGGAACGACCTGATCGTGCTGAGCGACGAGACCTACGAATCGCTGGTCTACGAGGGCCCTCACGTCGCTCCCGCGAGCTTGGCCGATGGCGCGGGCCGCGTGGTCACGATCGGGAGCTTTTCCAAGATGTTCGCGATGACGGGCTGGCGCGCCGGGTACGCTGTCGCCCCGCCCGAGCTGCGGGTGCGACTCATCAAGGTCGTCGAGCACACTCTGACCTGCATCCCGCCCTTCATTCAAGCGGCGTGCCTCTGGGGGCTCCAGAATTCGACCGCCGACATTGAGCGATTCCGTCTCGAATTCTTGCGTCGGCGGGACCGGCTGTTCGCCCTGCTCTCCGCGATTCCCGGCCTCCACTTGGAGCGACCGGCCGGGGCGTTCTACATGTTCCCGCAGTATGAGGTTCCCGTCTCCTCGGTCGAGTTTTGCCGACGCGTGCTCGAGAACGAGAAGCTCGCCGTCGTTCCCGGCGTCTCTTTCGGGCCCGCTGGCGAGCATCACTTCCGGGTCTCGTTCACCGCTCCGATGACGGCGCTGGAGGACGGGGCGTCCCGGCTCCGGCACTTCCTCGAGACCACGGCGGTTCCGGCTCGTCACGCCTTATAGAGGGGACAGAGTTCGGGGGTGGGATGCCCGCGGCGTCGAAAGTCCACGACCTGACCGCCCTCTTCCGTACGCACATGCCGGTCTGGCCCACCGCACCTCTGCCGGTGGTGGAGCCGGTCGGCTTCGTTCCGAGAGACGGCTACCTGGTCGAGCGGATCACCGCCTTCACCCATAGCGGAACGCATCTCGACGCACCGGCCCATTTCCTCGAATCCGGCCGAACCGTGGACCAGATCCCCCCGGCAGATCTCACGGGCACGGGCGCGGTGCTGGACCTCCGCACGGAGCTGAAAGGCTCGACGATCCCGCTCGCCGCGGTGCAGAAGCACTGGCCCAAGAACTTCTCGCCCGAGATCGTCCTCCTGGAAACCGGCTGGAGCCACGACCGGGCCCCGACGAAGCACTACCTGTACGACTTCCCCGGTATCGAGCCGGGGACGGCCGAGTGGCTGGTCCAGAAGCAGGTGAAGGGGGTGGGGACGGATACCCTCGGCATCGACCCCTTCAGCAACTCCAAGTTCGAGGCACACAAGGTGCTGCTGGGCAAGGGCATCTGGATCCTGGAGGCGCTGGACCACCTCGACTCGCTCCAGGAAGGGACCGCGTACACGATCGTCGCTGCCCCGCTCAAGCTCGAGGGCGCGAGCGGTGCGATGAGCCGGGTGTTCGCCCTCGAGTCGTAGCCGGCGGATGCGATGCCCCTCCAATCCGGACTCGCCGGTCAACGGGTGCTCGTCACCGCCGCGAGTCAAGGCATCGGCTTCGCCGCCGCCCGGGCCTTTCTCGAAGAAGGGGCCCGCGTGGTCATCAATGGGTCGAATTCGCAGCGGCTCGAGAAGGCGATCGCTCAGCTTCGCCCGCTGGGGAGCGTGTCCGGCATCGTGGCCGATCTGTCGAAAAAGCCGGACCTGGACCGACTCGTCCAGGAAGCCGAGCAGGCTCTCGGCGGAGTCGAAACGCTCGTCTACGTTACCGGGTCGCCGGCTCCGGGCACGTTCATGGAGCAGAGCTTCGAGAGCTGGCAGGCGGCTGCCGCTCTGCTGACGGTCAGCCCCGCCTACCTGGCCCAGCGCGTGGCGCAGGGCATGGTGGCGGCGCAGGTACCGGGTCGGTTGGTGTTCTCGGCGTCCTTTGCCATTCGGGAACCGATCCCGAACATCGCGACGTCGAACGTGTGCCGGATCGCCCTCGCCGGCCTCGTCCGCACGCTGGCGAGAGAGCTCGGGCCGAAGGGCATCCGGGTCAACGGGGTGCTGCCGGGCTACATCGCGACCGACCGGGTACGGCACGTGTTCGAGGATGCCGGCCGGCGCCGGGGCGTCTCTCCGGAGGCTGCGCAGGCGACGCTGGTGCAGGAGATCCCCCTGGGCCGCATCGGAACCCCGGAGGAGCTGGCCCGAGTGTTCGTCTTCCTGGGGAGCGAGATGTCGTCCTACGTCACCGGAGCCCTGCTACCGGTGGACGGCGGGATCCTCCGGTCGGTCGGCTAAACGCTCGCTCAGCCCTCGTCGGGCGGCACGGTCTCCGGCAGGAAGTCGTCTCGCTGAGGGGCAAAGACATCGAGGATGACCGTCGGATGGTCGGGATCAGTCCGGAGCTCGTGCGGCACTTCGGGCGGCACGTAGTACCCGTCTCCCGGCCCGATCGACCACGTCTGGTCACCGACCCGGAAGCGCCCGCCGCCCTCCAGGACGGTACCAAACTGGGCATGGGGGTGCGTATGCAAGGGGAACAGCCGGCCCGGCTCGATCCGGTAGAGGACCATCATCGAGGACGGCGCATGGGCCAGGATCCGCCGTCGAACTCCCGGGAGTATCTCGTGCCAGGCGCCGGACTTGTCGTGCCACAGCGGCATGGCAGGTGGGACGGCCCGGAGCTATTTCGCCCTATGGAGACACAGCTAGGCGAGGGCCTGCCGAAGGTCCCCGATCAGGTCCTCGGCGTCTTCGATGCCGATCGAGAGTCGCAGCAGGCCGCCCGAGATCCCCTTCGCCTTCTGCTCCGCCAGCGGCATGGCTCGATGCGTCATCAGCGCCGGATGGTTCACCAGGGACTCCACGCCGCCCAGGCTCTCGGCCAGGGTGAACAGCTTGAGCCGCTTGGCGACCCCGATGGCGGCCCGCTGGCCGCCCGCAACCTCCGCGGAGACCATCCCTCCGAATCCGTCCATCTGGCGGCGGGCGATCTCGTGGCCCGGGTGGCCCGGAAGCCCCGGATAGAGCGTGCGCACGATCCTCGGATGGTGACTGAGGTACTCGGCGACCTGCTGGGCATTCGCCACGTGCTGGCGTACCCGGACGCCCAGGGTGCGGAGGCCCCGGATCAGGAGATAACAGTCGAACGGGCTCGGAACCCCGCCGGCCGAGTTCTGGAACCAGTAGAGTCTGTCGAGCAGCTCCTGAGTGCGTAGGACCAGTGCGCCGCCGAGCACGTCGCTGTGGCCCCCGATGTACTTGGTCATGGAGTGGACCACGATGTCGGCGCCGAGCTCGATCGGACGCTGGAGGACCGGGGAGGCGAAGGTGTTGTCGACCGCCACGGTCGCCCGTCCCCGGCGGGCGATCGCGGCGGCGGCCTTCAGGTCGGTAATCTTCAGAAGAGGGTTGGTCGGCGACTCCAGGTAGAGCAGGCTTACGGGAGGCCCGGACGCGAATGCCTTTCGAACGTTCGCGAGATTCGTAGTATCCACAAAGTCCACCCGGACCCCGTGCGTGCGGGAGAGCTCGAGGAGCCGAGTGGCACCGTGGTAGAGGTCGTCGCCGGCCACGATGCGGCTCCCCTTGGGATAGCTCATCACCAGGGCGGAGATGGCCGCCAGCCCCGAGCCGAAGGCCAGCGCTCCGGCCCCCCCTTCGATCCGGGCAAGGGCCCGCTCCAGGGCGGCTCGGGTCGGGTTTCCCGTACGCGAGTACACGTACCCGGTCCCGACTCCCGGGGAGGATTGCCGGAAGGTCGTGGAAAGGTAGATGGGAACGTTCACGGCGCCGGTGAGCGGATCCGGCTCCTGACCGTCGTGGATGAGCCGAGTATCCCACTCCATGGCGCACGAGCGAAGTCCCGACGTCTTTTGAACCGTTCGCCAGGGGCCCGGGTCGCCGGACGGGGACTGTATCGCCGGTAGGGTAGTAGAGGCTCGTTACGAACGTTTTTAGACCTCCTCTTCGTCCGCGTGCTAGTCCGCGTCGTGCCCCGGGGGACGAAAGGGGCCGCGGGAACGAGACACGCAATGACCGCTGCGATGGAGGCCGAAACGCCAAGCTTCTCGGTGAAAGCGCCTACGGTGACCGCCCCCGCGCCGGGGCTGTACGTGCGGCAGACCTCCGGTCTCGTACGGAGCGTCGGACCGCGAACGGCTCTCTTCGCAAACCTGGTCGGAATGGGCATTATCGTGAACTACTTCTGGGTCGTGTTCGCCTCTGCCGGGTATCCGAACGCCGACCTCGTCACGACCGTCGCGATCGGGGTACTGATCAACGTCGGAGTCGGTTTTGTCTACTGGATGCTCGCGAGCTCGATGCCCCGTTCGGGCGGCGACTATGTCTTTCTAGGTCGGATCTTCCATCCCAGTATCGGCCTCGGGACCAATCTCCTGTTCACCGTGGTCTTCGTGACCTGGGCCGGCTACTTCGCCTACTATACCGCCATCTTCGGCCTCCCGACCATGTTCGCGGCGTACAGCGTGGCCGGTGGGGGCGCCACGGCCCTCTCCTGGGCGGCGACCCTCGCGAGCTCGTTGACCGACCAGCTGCTGGTCGCCGTGTTCGTCTTGCTGCTCGTGGTGCTCGTGAGCCTGCTTCCCACGAAGTGGATCTTCCGTACGGTCGTCGGCATCTTCGTACTCTCGGCGATCATTTACGTGATCATGCTCGGGGTGCTGCTCTCGACCTCGCAGTCCGCCTTCGCGACGGACTGGAACGCGGTCAACACCGGGGTCTACAGCTACTCGGCCCTTTCCGCCAGCGTCGCCGGCACGACGAACATCACCCTGGCGGGCACCTTCCTGGGGATCGTCTACACGATGCTGAGCTTCATCGGCTACGCGAACAGCTCCTACTACGGTGGCGAGATCCGGGGCAACCCGACACGGACCCAGGGGCTCGCGATCTTCGGCGCTCCGCTGATCTTCGCGGTCCTGATCGGCGCCCTCTACGCCGCCACCTATGCCACCTTTGGCCGCAACTTCCTCATCGGTGTCAGTGATTCCTACCTGACCGGCGGCTTCTCCACGGCGGTCCCCTCGCCGCTCTTCCTGGCGGCCTATATCCTCCACGGCGACCCGATCCTCGCCGGGTTCCTCTCCTTCGGGCTGATACTGACCTTCTTCGGCTTCGCCCTGGTCTACTTCATCGTCCCCACCCGGAATCTGTTCTCCTGGTCGTTCGACCGGATCCTGCCCGTGGCCTTTGCCAAGGTGAACCGCCACGGAGTCCCCTGGGTGGCCGTGATCGTGCTCGCCGTCGCATCCCTGATCGTGATTTACGTCGGCGTCTACACCACGCTGCTCGACTACCTGTCCTATTCGAACTTCGGCTTCTGGCTGGCCGTCGGACTCGTTTGCCTGGGCGGCGCCCTCTTCCCCTTCATCCGGCCGAAGCTGTTCCAGAGCAGCCCCCAGATCGTCCAGGCCCGGATCGGCCGGGTCCCGATCATCACCATCGTCGGAGTCGCCAGCTGGATCTCTGCCTGGTTCGTCAGCTACGCTGCGTCGACGGCCCAGTATGTCGAGCCCTCGGGCGCGTACAGCTACGGCTACCTGATCTTCCTCCCGATCGTCTTCGTCATCGGGGTCGTGGGCTACTGGATCTCGCGGGCCATCCAGATGTCCCGGGGACTTCCGATGGACCTCATCAACCGGGAACTGCCCCCCGAATGAGCGTCGTCTGAGGGCGAGCTTTTGAGCTCGGGGCTTGTCCCCGGGCTCCCGTGGGCGATACCGTAGACGTCGTCGTCGACCCGTTCACCCAGGAGAAGCTGCCCCTCCGGCTCCCGCTCGAGTTCCAGACCGCTCCCGAGGAGTCTCGAAAGGCGCTCGGACTGGGAGACTACGTCGACCTCTCTGACCCGGTCATGGCCCGGGCCGTGGGGGTCCTCCACGGGCTGACCCAAGACCTGCCCGGGCACGACTTCGCGCTCCTCGGCGGCGTCGCTTTCCGGTTCCGCGCCCCGTCCAGCAATGCCCCTGCGACCGGGCTGCGGCGTCCGCTACACGACATCGATCTCTCCTGCCATCATGCGGACGCCAAGAAGGTCCACACCGCCCTCCTCGCGCTCGGCGGCCGTCACGGCAGTGCGCTCTCGGTCGTGGAGACCCACGCCGACCGAATGTTCAACGCCCTCATGGGCGGCCGTCGGATGCGACTCCACAACGTCACGGACGTGGCCGATGGTCGCGCCGTGCTCGGCACCATCGACCTGCTCGCCGACGAGTTCCGCTTCTGCCACAACATGGACCTCAAGGCCGACATCAGCCAGGCACCGAAGGACGGCCACACCCTGGCGCTCTCCACCCTGATGCTGTCCAAGCTGCAGTTCATCCAGAGCATCCCAGCCGATCACAAGGACCAGGTCGCCGGTCGCGTTCTGGGGCCGTTCGGGAAACGCGAGCTTGTCATCGGGCCGGAGGACAAGGACACGAAGGACCTGCTGGCCCTACTCCTGGACCACCCCGTCGGAGAGGCGCCCGGACAGATCTCGGCGCAGCGGCTGGTGCAGCCGCTCACTTCGGACTGGGGCTTCTGGACCACGGTCCGCATGAATCTGGACCACCTGCCCAAGTCCCCGTTGTTCTCCGCCCTGCCGCCGGCCGCGCAGGCCATCGTGGGGCCGCGCATCGAGACCCTCCACGCGGCGACCGACCGGGTCCAGCCGAAGCGACGCCTCGCCTTCCTCCAGCGGGAATGGTGGGAACCCGTGGAGTCCCTCGGAACGACTCCCCCGCCGGCATCGACCGGCTGACCGGGCTCAGCCCGTCGTCAGAACGTGCGACCGGACCCGGTCGGGCTCGAGCTCGACGATCAGCCCCTGGAGGATCCCCTCGCTGTAGACGCTTCCCGGGTTGACGCACAGCGTCCGGCCGACCGAGGAGAAGCCTTTCGATTCGTGGATGTGCCCGTGCAGACCGAGCAGCGGCTGCCGTTGCTCGATGGCCTCCCGGACCGCCGAGCTCCCGACATGGACCATTTCGGGCTCGCCACCCGGTCCCATCACTTTCGTGAGGTCCGGGGTGAGTTTGGGCGCCAGGTCGAGATGGGTGCCGAGCGGGGGAACGTGGATGTTGTAGACGACCCGGTCCGGACGCTCCACTCGCGCCGCGGCGGCCTGGATCCGCTCTCCGAGCTGGGGCTCGGTAAGCTCCCGGTTCGTGTGCCACGGGGTGATGTTGCTGTACGGAATCGTGAGCAGCTCGTGGGTATCATCGAGTCGGAGGATCCGGCCATCCGTCAGTTCGACGTAGTCGCTGCCGGCCAGCACTCCCTCCATCTCGTCGAGGTCGTCGTTGCCGAGTCCGATGAGGATCCGGATGCCCGTGCCCCGGAGACGGCTTTCGGCGAGGCCGACCCACCGCCGAAGCACGTCGAGCGCGAGCCCCCGGAACAATGCATCCGCCTTCGCTCGGTCGTCGGAGAATTCTTTCCATTCCTGCGGAGTCGTCCGGTACGGCAGACTGCCAATCGCCCGCAGGTCGTCCTCGAAGCGCTGCAGATCGGTCTCGGTCTGAACCCACCGCGGGCGGCCCAGATACAAGCCGGTCCAGCCGCCGTTGTCGGGCCAGAGCGGGGTGATCGTCTTTCCGGCGATGTCCCCTCCGATGAGAAGGACCTGCGCCTGGTAGATCTTCCCCGCATTGACGAACTTGCGGAAACAGCGCTCCGAGCCATGCAGGTCGGAGACGTAGAAGACGCGGGTTGCTTTCGGGATGGGCGACACCGCCGCTGTCGGAAAGCGGGCCGGCTAAAAGGATTCGGGGGCCATCACCCGGTGTGCTCAACGGGCAGGCCCACGGACGGAGGGACCTACGCGCGCTCGGGGCCGGCGGCCTCGGACCCGGACGAAGCACGGGCACGCAAACCCTTTAGCGCGGGTCCGGAACTGCGCCGCCGATGGAGGAAGAGCTCTACCCCATCATCATCCAGGTGACGGTGCCGCTGCCCACCCACATGATCTTCCGGGCTCTCACCGAGCCGAACGGCCTTGCCGGGTGGCTCTGCGAAGCGGCGGAGGTAGATCCGAAGGTCGGCGGCCAGTACCGGCTCCGGTTCGGGGGCGAGACCCCCTTCGAGAGCTTCGGCGCGATCACGCACTTCACGCCCGACGTGGACTTTGGCTTCGAGTGGCGGGCTCCGTCCTCCTTTGGCGCGCTCATGAACGAGCCCAGCCCGCGGACCCGGGTCTACTTCCGGCTGGCCGATTCGCCGGAAGGCATCGACATCACGCTGGAACACATCGGATGGGGGTCCGGCGAGGATTGGGAGTCGGCCCGGTCCTGGCACTTTCACCTGTGGGACGAGCGGCTGCAGCAGCTCAAGGCGTATCTGATCAAGACCGCCTACGGCTAGCCGCGAGCCCGGACCGCACGCCTAGGCCGCCGGCACGTACTTCGCGCACCCCGTGGGCCCGCACTTGCTGCACGGCCCCGTCGGCGCGAGATGGTAGCCGCCCGGCTTGCCCGGAAGGTCCGGCACGACCGTCATGTGCTGGGTGGGGAAGTGCCCGCAGGTACATCGCGCGTGACCCGCGGGAGCGGACAGTTGTCCCACGGTTCTCGGTCCCCAACGCCGAGAGGGCGGACCGGGGCAAAAAACCTCGTCGATGCCACCCCGCGTCCTGCCGACGCCGGTGTCGGCGAATCGCTAAGAGCTTGGTCGACAGCCCGGAACTGATGGAGGTCCTCGGCTGCCCCATCCCCGACGACTGCTGGGTGGACCTCGAGAACGGGACCTGGACCCGGGCCGGCCCGGATGGCTGGTCCGTCGGAGTCCTCGCGGTGCAGGCCGCGTTCGCCGGGCGGTATACTTCCGTACGGTTCCGCGAGGTCACTGGTCCCGTGGAGCGGGGCCGGAGTCTGGCCACGCTCGAGAGCCCCCGGTCCACGGCGCCGTTCCGCATTCCCGTCACCGCGACCGTGCTCGCCCGTAACGCCGCCGTCCCCGCACGGCCCAAGCTTCTCAACGATTCCCCGTACGACGAGGGATGGCTGGTCCGTATCCTTCCGGCCACGTCGGCCGACATCGGGCGCTACCTGCGCCGGCCGGTCGAACTCCGAGCGGAACTCGAGGCGCTGATCCGGGAACGCCGGATCCAGTGCTATCCCGCCGCTCCGGACCTCGAGATGTACGAGATCGGCTCCGAGTGTTCCGCCACGCTCGCCAAGCTGGACGAAGAGCTGGTGCACCACGCGGCGGGCGACGTCGTGCTTCTCGTCACGGATGACTCGACCAGCCCCATCGAGCTGGTCCGATGGTCGGACCGCACGGGCCATACGGTGCTTCACCACCGGGTGGAGGGAAACCTCCACCACTTCCTCCTCCGGAAGGAGGGGGCTCCGGCGCCGAAGCACCGGAGCGAGGCGACCGGAAAGCTCGAGCGCTCTTAGGCCGTCTTCTCGACGGGTACGCGGACCCGGTTCCCCCACTCGGACCAGGAGCCGTCGTAATTGCGGACGTCCGGATAGCCGAGCAGATACTTCAGCACGAACCAGGAGTGGCTCGACCGCTCCCCGATCCGGCAGTAGGTGATGACCGGTTTGTCGGCGGTGACGCCCTTCGGCGTGTACAGGGCTTCGAGCTCCTCTCGGGGCTTGAACGTCCCGTCGTCCTTGACGGCCTGGGCCCAAGGGATGTTCGCCGCGCCGGGAATATGTCCGCCGCGCTGCGCGGCCTCGTTCGGATATTCGGGCGGCGCCGTGATCTCGCCCGAGAACTCCTTCGGTCCGCGGACGTCGACGAGGGCGAGCTTGCCCTTGCCGACCTCGGGCAGCTGCTGGAGCACATCGTCGAAGAAGACGCGCAGCTTCGCGTCCGGCGGCGACTTGGCGGAGTAGTTGCTGGTCTTGTGCGACGGCGCGTCTTTGGTGAGCGGGTGGTCCTCTTCGATCCACTTCTTCCGGCCGCCGTTCAGGATGCGGACATCGTTGACGTGATGGTACTTGAACACCCAGAACGCGTAGGCTGCGAACCAGTTGTTGAAGTCCCCGTAGAGCACCAGCGTCGAGTCGGGAGAGACGCCGCGGTCGCGGAACAACGACTGCAGTTGGGCGGAGTCGATGATGTCCCGCTTGACCGGGTCGTTGATGTCCTTCTTCCAGTCAAACAGGATCGCGCCAGGGATGTGTCCCGTGTGGTAGTTGGCCGCCGGGTCGTAATCGACCTCGGCCACGACCACCTTCGGGTCCTTCGCGTGTTCGGTCAGCCAGGCCGCATCGACC
The DNA here is from genome assembly GCA_030041175.1 of Thermoplasmata archaeon. Taxonomy (GTDB): domain Archaea; phylum Thermoplasmatota; class Thermoplasmata; order Lutacidiplasmatales; family UBA184; genus JAKIWV01. The sequence goes on from JASHOK010000076.1 coordinate 28,578, forward strand.
AGGACTTCGGGATGTGCGTACGACTTCGCCATGGTGGGTTCTCTCTCCGGGGCTTGCCCGGCAGCCTCCTCGGCGGGCGCGGAGTAAAAGGGCCTTGGTTACCTCGCCGTAACCCGACGGCCGAAGGTCAGCGCCGGTTCAGTCCCGACGCCCCCGTCGGGGAAGCTCGTCGGTGGAGACCTCGATGGTCTCCGGGTCGAAGCCGAGCCGTTCGAGCTCCGCCCGGATGCGGCCCCGGTGGTCCCCCTGCAGGTAGACCTCGCCCTCCACGACCGAGCCGCCGGTGGCGAGCCGGTTCTTGAGCGTCCGCGTCGTTTCCGCGAGGTCGGTTCCCGTCGGAAACCCCGAGATCACCGTGGCCGGCTTGTTGTAGCGTCGCGGCTCCACCCGGACGCGGATCCGCGCGGTTTCTCGGTCGAGCGCCGATAGGATCTCATCGAACTCGTTGCTGCCCATGAACGACCTAGAACTCCGGAACCGGGCACGCTCTCGACCCGCGGTCGGACAGGCCCTGCCGTCCCTGGAGGGACCCAGCGAGGACCGGAGATGGTGAGGGGGTTTGGACTCGGAGCCGCACCGGTTTCGGGAGGTCGATGCGGCGGGGGATTATATGGGCTCGCCCCGGACCGAAAGGCGGGAACTTCACCCTACCGCTCGCCCCACCGATAGAGACGGAGCGCGATCGCCGTTCCGGCGAGGGCCGAGACCGCCAGAACCCCGGCATCGATCCAGGTGGAGCCAAAGCCGACGTGGACCCCCGCGGGCAGGAGCCCCACGTTCGTCTGGACGATGACCGCGGCGTAGGTCCCGGGGAGGAAGTATGCCACCGCTCGCCAGATCGGCGGAAGTAGCCAGATCGGCAGGTAGAGCGGACTCAGCATCCCGAGGGACGTGAAGAGCAGATTGCCGACCGGCCAGATCTCCCGCTGGCTCCGGAGACGGCTCGAGATCGCGATCCCGATCGCCGCAAAGAGGATCCAGAGCAGGACGATCGAGCCGGTCAGCGCGAGCCAGGCAAACCAGGGCACGTGGACCACGGACGCCAGCAGGATGCCCAGCACGACGTACGCCGGCAGCGCGCTGATCATGTTGGCCACGGCGATGCCGAAGAGATAGCCGACCTTGGTGAGCGGGGAGGCGATGAAGAGGTCCTGCAAGGACGACTCGAGTCGCCAGTAGGCCGAGTCGCCCAGCACCCAGTTCCCGATGTTCTGAGTCGTGAACAGCATGGCGCCCACGATCTCGAGCGGGAACAGCCCCGGCGGCGAGATCAGCTTCAGGAAGAAGAGGAAGATGAACGGCAGGAGGACCGGGGCGATCGTTGCCGCCGGGTTCCGGCTGATCCAGCGCCAGCCGATCAGGGCGAAGGCCGGGAACACCCGGCCCCGGTGGGGCAGGTCGAAGGCCGGAGCCGACGCCGTCGCCATGCTCAGCGCTCCCGGGAGATGCGCCGGGCCCAGTAGACGGCCCCCACGAAAGCGAGGAGCGCGCCCCCGACGAGGCTGACGGCGGCGATCAGGATCCAGTCCAGGGGAAGCGCCAGCAGCCCCGAGGCATGCTCGACCAGCGCCGTCCCGCCGGCCGTGGGGAGGATCAGGATGATCGGCTGCAGGGCCGAGGGAAAGAGCCAGAGCGGGTAGAAGACCGGCGGCAGCACGCCGAAGAAATTGAAGAACAACGTCGAGTAGGGCCAGATGCTCCGCATGTTCCGGAACCAGGTCGAAATCATGTAGCCGACGGACGCCGTGAACACGAACTCACAGGCGAGCACGCCGAGGAAGATCAGCGCAGCCGTTCCGGAGAATCGGACGAAGTACTCTGCCGCGCCCGAGAGGACCAGGATCGGCGCGCAGTAGGCGAGCAGGATGCCGATGGACATCCCGAGAAAGTAGGCCTCGGGGGTCATCGGCGAGGCGTGGTAGAGCTCGTGCAGCTTGTGGTCGATCCGGATCCAGGCCGACTCGTTCTGGACCCGCTGACCGATCTGGAACGTTGAGAAGACCACCGCTCCGATGATCGTGTAGGGCAGGTACTGACGGGCCAGCACCGACACGAAGACCAGGAAGACCGCCTGAACGATGACCGAGACGCCGATCGACAGTACCTCGTGCAGCTGGACCCTCAGCTCGGTGCCGATGAACGCACCGAGGCCGGACCAGCGCGACCGCCGTTGGAGCGGAAATGCCGGCTCAAGATTCATCGTTGATCGACCGTCCCACCACCCGCAGGAAGGCCTCCTCCAGGGTGACCGGCCCCACCGTGGCCGTGAGCTTGGAGTGCGCGGCCAGCTCCAGAATCTCCTGGATCCGCTGGGGTCCGGTGATGACGTGCACGGTGTCGCCGTCGCGCACGAGCGGCCCAAAGGTGGCGAGCTGCGCGGTAATGCCGTCCCCCGAGACGACCGAGACGCGAAGGGTTCCGCCGACGCTCCGCTTCAGGTCGTCCGCCGTACCCTCGGCGAGTAGACGCCCCTCGTCAATGATGTAGAGCCGCTGCGACAGCGCCTCGGCCTCATCGAGATAGTGCGTGGTCAGCAGAATCGTCGAGCCTTTGCGCGTCAGCTCCCGGAAGGAGTCCCAAACTCCTCGCCGGGCAAAGGGGTCCATCCCGATGGTCGGCTCGTCGAGGAAGAGGAGCGGCGCCTCGGTGGAGATGACGGTCGCAACCATCGTCCGCTGACGCTGGCCGCCGGACAACGTGATCGACAATCGGTCCGCGACCTCAGTGAGACCCATCTGCTCCAGCGCGTGCTCGGCGCGCGCCTTGGCGGTCTCCGCAGAGAATCCCCGGGCCCGAAGGTAGGTGTAGGCCTGCTCCCGGGGCGTGAGATGCATGAACGGCTTCCCTTCCTGCGGCACGACCGCGAGGTAGGGTCGCACCGCCTCCGGATCGGCGATCGCGTCGCGTCCGAAGATCGAAACCGACCCCGACGTAGGGGCCAGCAGGGTCGACGAGATCCGGAGGAAAGTTGTCTTTCCGGCACCATTCCGCCCGAGGAGAGCGATCCGCTCGCCTTTTGAAATGCGCAGCGAGACCCCCGACAGGGCTTCGATGTCGGGGCTGTTCCGGCCCCGGTACACCTTGCGGACCGACTCGGCCCTCAGCGCATCGGTCTGCATGGGGACGTCTCTACTCGGGGGTTCTATTTCACTCTGGACCGCGATCGAGCTCTCCGGGCGCCGACCCCGTGCGCTGGGAACGCGCCGGGCGCCGGCACTCTCGGGAGCCGGTGTCGCGGAACCGTGCGACCTCGAGTACGCTCCTCAGGAACGGTCAGAGGACGGAGGATGAGCGAAGGAGCTCAGCCGCCGCAACCGCAGCCGCCGCCGTTAGCCGAATTGCTTCCGCACGAGCCACAGCCCCCGGTGAGACCGGCTTCGTCCGGCTCCGGGAGTGTCGGGTTGGTGATCTTGAATCCCGATTCCTGCAGGGTTTCGACATAGTCGACGACCGCGCCGTCGACGAACTTTTGACTGCTGGGATCGACCAGCAGGGAGAAACCGTCGACCTTGACCACCGTGTCATCCGCGCGCGCCTTGGAAAAGGCCATACCGAACGCCACCGCGGAGCCGCCTCCGCAGCCGCACCCGCCTCCACCCGGCTGGGCGTAGATTCGAACGCCGACCTCTCCCTTCTGACCCTGGATCAGGCGGCGGATCTGCTCTTGGGCAGTGGTCTTGAACTCGACGGAAATCATGGACGACCTCGTGGTACCGTTGAGAACGTACCCTCGGATAAGCATTCGCCCCGCCGTGAACAGGTGCTTACCTGTCGCTCATCCGGCGACGAAACCGCACCGGCGAAGATTCCGCGCAGCTGGGCCGGGCGGAAGCGAGGCACGCTACGTGCCAGGCCCGGCTCCACCGGCGGGCTTCGAATCGATGTCCGGGTCGGACGTCTCACGCCAGCAGATCCGGGCGAGCGCGTTCGACCACCGCGGAGGCAGCCCGATCGAGCTTGCAAAGATTCGGATGTCCTGACGGGATAGCTCCCCCACCAGAATGAGCACCGCTAGATAGACCGCGAGGGCGAGTACCCCGATCTCCAGCAGCTGGTACCAGCGGTCCACGGCGAAGAAGCTGTTGACATTCGCAAGCGCGTCCAGACGAGAAACCACCAGGAACTCCGCGACCGCGGCCAGCGGGATCGTCCAGACGGGTCTCCAACGGAAAGGGAGGCCCATGTAACTGTACAGGAAGTAGGCGTTGAGCGCGAGGGCTGCGATCGAGGACAACAGCGCGGCGAGCGCGATCGAACCGAGGCCCCCCAGACCCAGCACGCCCGCATGATCAGGTGCCAGAAATCCGAAGATGCACGCGAAGAGGACGATGACCTGGAGCGACGTCAGGTAGAACTCGAGACGCTGCAGTCCGATCGAATTCAGGGCGGTCCCGATGATCTGGCTCAACGTGAGCGGGATGGCGGAGATGGCGAGCAGTGCGAGGGGCGTGGCACCGCCGCCGGCATCGGGGAGCGGCCCTAGGTACGATTTCTGGAATAGGATCAGCAGCAGATTCACCCGGTAAACGACAAACAGCACCGCCCCCGGTACGACCATCATCCCGGTGTAGCGAAGCGCGCGCCAAATCCGATCCCGGAGCAGACCATGCTCCTTGCGTTCGTGCAGCCCGGCGAGATGCGGGAAGAGCGGAACTACCACTGCCGAAGGCAGCGCCAGCAGCAGAACTCGGAAGCCGTTCGCCGCGTTGAAGATCGCTACGGCGGCCGTGTCATAGAAGAATCGGGCGACCAACGGCATTCCGTTCGTAACGAGGTAGAGCAACCCCAGGCTCCCGAGCAACGGCCACGAGTAGGACAGAAGGTGGCGGAACTCAGTCCACCGGGGCGCGACGAAGTGCTTCCAGACCGTGGGCACCGCGACTGCGGACGACGCCGAGGCCCCCAGCACGTAACCGGCGGTAAGTCCCCAGATCGCGTGCGAGTTTACGGCGCCGCCGACGGTCGGGAACGTCAGCGCGACGACGACGAGCACGCTCGTCCGGACCACGGACTCCACGAGCGTAGGTACCTGGCCCCGGATCGAGTTCCCCAACCCCACGTAGAGCTGGTTGTACACCACCCCGGGGGTCCAGAGCAGAGGGAGAAGCATGAACACGGCGAGGCACAGGTAGAGGCTGGACGCGGGGACCGTGAGGCCTCCCGACATCGAAACGATACCGATGAAGGGAGCCATCGCCAGCAGGGCGATGCCGAAGAAAACCACGAAACCGACGCGGGAAGCGAAGTAGGTCCCGGTGAACCGCTTAGCCGTCGGATCCCGGGCGAGGAAGTACACAAAGGCCGTTCCTAGCCGTAACTCGCCGAGAGTGTTGATCGACGAAGCGAGGACAAGGTTGAACTGGACGAAGCCGACCAGCGCCAGGCCGGCCCCCGGAGCTGCGATGTGCCGCGCGATGAAGAACGAGCTGATGTAACTAACAAGCTGGGCGACAAAGCTCACGATATAGACGAAGCTCGAGCTGAGCCCCAGGGGCCTTTCGTTGGCGGGACGTTCCGGCCGGACTGTCGCCACTGTCGCCGAAGGAGGACCGGCCACCGAAACTCACATCGCCGAGCGTGCCCCGTCTTATTATACTCCCAGTCCGACCGGTCCATGCCGGACGGTGACGCTGTGAGCAGCCAGCCTCTGCCGCCGTTGCCACCGCCCCACACCCGCGTCGGAGTCGGCGGTGTCCTGATCCGGGACGGCCACGTTCTCGTCAACCGGGCCGTGTACCGGAGCCGGTTCACCATTCCGAGCGGGTACGTCGAAAGCGGCGAGGGGCTCGAGCCGGCGCTGTCCCGCGAGGTCGAAGAGGAGACCGGCGTGCGCGTCGGAGTCGGTCCGCTCCTGATTGCACGTCACAAGGTCGTGACGGCCCAGGAAAGCGACCTGTACCTCGCCTTCCTTCTCGAGGATCGCGGCGGAACCCCCGAAGCGCGACCGCCGGAGATCGCCGAAGTCCGACTTCCGACACTTGCGGAGGCCGACTCGGCACCCTGGATCTCGGAGCTCTCCCGGCTCGCGATCCGTCTCGCAGCCCGGCGGGTCGGCAGCTGGCCGCGGAGCCCCTGGCCCGGTGGAGAAGTACCCGGCGTGTTGTCCGAGGCCTACCACCCGGAGGGGTCCGTTCCGCCGTGACCGGGGCAGGCCCCTACTCACCGCCTCGCGAGGCTGGGGGCTCCTCCGGGGAGGCCCGTTCCCACAGCTCGATCCAGATGCCGTCTGGGTCGGACAGAAAGACGAGGCGTTCGTTGCCCTCCTGAAACGGAGGAATCCGAACCTTGGCGCCGAGCGACTTCAGTTTGGCGAGCGTGGCGTCGACGCTGTCCACGAGGAACCCGAGATGATCGAGTTCGTCGCCCTCGCGGAACGGCGGCGCTCCCGGGTAGTAGTTGAGCTCGAGCTGGGCCCCGCTCTCCGGGTCTTGGAGGGTCTCCCACTGTCCCCCCGCGGCCATCCGGCCGGAGCTATGAATGCGGAGACCCAGCCCCTCGCAATAGAATCGCCGGGACCGCTCCAGGTCGCGGACACGGATCCCCGTGTACTCCAGCACGGCCGCGGCGAAGAGACCCTCCACTAAAGGACTTTCCACGACAGCAGGCATGGCGAAGCCACTGCGGTCACGGCCGCCAAGCTCCGACTTATAAGCCGTCGCCGAATCTGCATCCAAGTGGCTCGGTTCCGCGTCTATTTTGTGAGCGACCTGCACGGGTCCGAGGTCTGTTTCCGCAAGTTCCTCAACTCGGCACCGGTCTACGCCCCGGATGTCATGATCTATGGCGGAGACATCCTGGGCAAGACACTCGTCCCGATTTTCCCGGACGACGGAGGCGGCTACCGGTGGTACCCGACCGGTCACGCCGCCCAGCACTTTCCCGCCGAGGAACTCGCCGCGGTCGAACGCCGGATCGCCGACTCGGGTCGGTACTCGCTCGTCACCCCGCCGGAGGAGTGGGCCCGGCTCCAGAAGTCCCCGGATGAGATGGAGGGGGTGTTCCAACGCCTCGCCTTGGAGCGCCTGCGTCACTGGATCGCGCTGGTTCGCGAGCGGCTCACGCCGAAGAAGATCCCGGTCGTGATGAACGTCGGCAACGACGACACCAACGAGGCTCTCGACCTGATCCGGGCCGAGGGACCGGAGAACTTCCTCGTGCCGGAGGGGCGGGTGATCCGCGTGGGGCCCTACGAGATCTTCGGGTGCGGCTACGCGAACATGACCCCGTGGCATTGTCCCCGGGACCTGGACGAGGCCGACCTCCAGAAGGAGCTCGACCGAACCCGGAGCCAGATCGGAAACCCGAAGCGTACCCTGCTGGACATCCACGCACCACCCTTCGGCACGGCGCTGGATATGGCGCCCGAGCTGGACGCCGACTTCAAGCCCCAGGTCGTGGCCGGGAACCTGCTCATGCATCACGTCGGCTCCACCTCGGTCCGGGAACTCCTGGAGTCGGTGCATCCGGTCGCCGGCCTGTTCGGGCACATCCATGAGTCCAAGGCCGCCGACGAGGTCGCCGGCGTCCCGGTGTTCAATCCCGGCAGCGCCTACTTCAGTGGGCAGCTGCAGGGGCTGCTCGTGGACCTCGAAGAGGACCACGTCGCTTCGCATCTGTTCGTGTTGGGGTAGCCGGTGGGCGACCAGGTCCTGCTGGACGAGGCTCCCTTCATCGGCGAGGTCGAGCGCATCGTCCGACTGGCGACAGAACGGGGCATCGTGCTCCGAGCGTGTGGCTCGGTCGGCCTCTACTACCGGTTGCGACAGGATCCCGGCGCCCGGGCGGTCTACCTCCTGCGCGACGGCACCGCACGCCAGACGCCGTTGTTCAAGGACCTGGACCTTGCGAGCCAGGAGAAATTCGGCAGCAAGGTGTTCCGACTGATGGTCAGAGAGCTCGGATACACCGAGGACACGGAGACGAACGCTCTCTTCGGCATGTACCGGAACGTCTACTTCCATCCCTCCTTCTCGATCGATGTCTTCTACGACGTGCTCCGGTTCAGCCACGAAATCCCGCTCAAGGACCGCTTCCCCGTGGGCGTGACCCTGGCCCCGGAGGACCTGATGCTGGGAAAGCTGCAGATCCACAAGACCACCCCGCGGGACCTCATGGACCTCGCCGCGGGAGCGATGGCCTTCCACGTCGCCTCCCTCGACCGGACCTACATGGCGGGCCTGCTGGGCAATGACTGGGGCTTCTGGTACGATGCCGAGCAGAACCTGCGGAAGAGCCAGGCGCTCATCGCACAGCTGCCGACGCACGGGGATCCCGCGGTGACCGAGGTTGCCTCTCGTGCGCAGCGGCATCTGCAAGAGTACCTGGACTTCCTGGCCGCGCTGCCCAAGACCCATCGCTGGGAAAAGCGGCAGGCCAAGGGCACTCGGGAACCCTGGTACGAAGAGGTCGACGAACTGCACTAGGCCGGCCGAGCGGTCCGGTGCTTTGCGACGGCCGACATCACTTCGAAGAGGGCATTCGCGGCCGCGAGAGCGGTGACCTGGCCCATGTGGTCGTACTGGGGCGCCACCTCGACGACGTCGAAGCCGATGACGTTCAGCCGATGGAGCTCCCGGAGCAGGTGCTGGAGCTCCCGGGTCGTGAGTCCGCCGGGCTCGGGCGTCCCGGTGCCGGGCGCGAACGCGGGGTCGAGCACGTCGATGTCGAGAGAGACGTACACGGGACGACCGCCGACCTCGGACACGATCCGCTCCATGATCGGTCGATAGCCTTGGGCGTCCACGTCCTCGGTGGTGTACGTCCGGTGCACGATCGCGGCGTTGTTCGGGATATCCGCCGCATCGTAGAGGGGACTCCGGATCCCGACCTGGAAGACGTTGCCCGGCGTGATGAGGCCCTCCTCATACGCCCGCTTCACCCAGGTTCCGTGGGTGTAGCGCTTGGTGCCCCAGTACGCCTCCCATGTATCGTAGTGGGCATCGAAGTGGAGCAGGCTCACCGGCTGGCCGGTCGCGGCCTTCTGGGACCGGAGGATCGGCAACGTGATCGAATGGTCGCCGCCGGCCGTGAAGGGTACGACGCCGGCCCGGAAGACCGGAGTGTAGGCTTCCTGGATGCGGGCGAAGGTGTCGTCGAGATACCCCGGGATCGGATCGACATCCCCGTAGTCGACGATATCGAGCACGCGGAACGGGTAGACCTGCGCGAACATGTTGTAGGACCGGACGAGGCGGGAGTTGTTCCGGATCGCCGACGGCCCTTCCCGACAGCCGCTTCGGAAACTCGTGGCATCATCCCACGGCACGCCGACGAATACCCCCTTGGCCGACGACAGCTCCTGCGACTGCGGCAGGCGGGCGAAGGAGGCGATCTGTGCGAAGCGGGGCGACCGGCCCAGGCCTTGAGGGTCGGTCATGGTGCGCCGACCGTAGGGTTCAGTCCGGGGGTAGCTCCTTGAAGGCGAGTCCCACGTCGATGCCCCGCGTGCGCTGGTTGTACCAGCGAGACGCCAGGTAGAGGATCCCCGCGCCGATGAACACGCCCGCGATCACGACAGCCCCGGTCTCTTTGTTGGACGGGGTGAATCCGGCGGCGCCTCCGAGCAAGGGCAGCGTCGAGACCAGGTACGCCGCCACGAGCGTCACCACGAACGACGCGAGGCCAGCGATCACGTTGAGCGGCTTGTGGTTGCGCAGGCCCAGGCGCGCCAGGGAGAGCGAGGTCAGCATCACCGTGATCATCGGCAGGAAGAACAGCAGGAAGACGAGCGGCGTGTACAGCGCGTCGTAGTTGTAGGCCAGAATCGGAAGGAGGATGATCCCGGCCGCCCCGATGACGAGGATGCCGACCCACGGCTGGTGGGTGGACCGGGTGACGTTCCCCAGGAACTTCGGGACCATCCGGTCCAGCGACATCGAGAGCATGAAGCGGGAAAAGATGTAGAATCCGAGGATCAGCCAGAGCAGGTACCACGCAGCGGAGGAGAGCATGATGAGACCCAGCGCGATGGAACTCCCGTGCGCTGCGAAGGCCGGCGCCGAGGTCAGCCCCATCGCGAACGGCAGATAGGGCACGGTAGTCGGCGGCGCGACGATCGGCGGATAGTAGTCGGTGAACGCGACCGACCCGTTGAGGAAGTTCATTCCCACGACGGACTCAAAGGTCCAGACGATCAGGACCGCGAACAGTACCGATAACAGGAACGAGATCCCCATCCCGAGCGTGATGCTCCGGGACGAGCGTTTGAACTCGCCGGCGATGTAGCTCGGCGCGGTTCCGAACATGTAGTAGAAGGCGAATAGTAACGGCACGAACAGGATCGTATTCGTCAGGCTGGAGCCGTAGGCGCCGAAGTTCGCAGCTCCGAAGGCCGACACCGCCTGATAGTAGGTGGGGTCGCCGGTGTACGAGTTTACGGCGTTCACGAAGCCGGTGTGGCCCAGGGCCAGGAGGAGGCCGACCGACACGAAGATGCCGAGCAGCTCCAGGATGAGCAGTCCCGAAAAGATCTGGAAGGCGATCTTCGGCTTCAGGACGATCCAGAGAGCCATCGCGACCAGCGTGACGAGAATGCCGATGATCGTGATGTAGAGCGGATTCCCGATCCCGAGGCTGATGCTGTTCCCGTCGTTGAGCAGGGTGGAGTTGTTGGTGAAGGCGCCCCAGACGGCCACGCCCGGGCCCACGCTCAGCGTCGAGAACCAATACGGGAGCACCGCGGCGTAACAGATCACGTTCAACAGGCGACCGAAGGCGGACAGGATCCCGAAGTAGGGGTGCAGCTGCCGGGACGCGTAGACGTACTCCCCGCCCGACCTCGGCATCTCGATCCCGATGAGAGTGTAGGTCACGATGACCGGGATTCCGATCAGGGCCGCCAGCAGGACGGCCTGCATGAGATTCGCACCCGTCACGAACAGCAGGATGATCAGGAACAGGCCGAAGGCCGGGCCCGGTCCGAGCGAGATCAGGTTGATCGAGAAGGACTCGAAGGCGCCGAGGTCCTTGACGAGCCCACTGGTCTTTCGCGCGAAGACGGTCTTTTCGGTCTCCATAGCCGTCGCTGAAGCGGATGCGCCTTCCATCTGGATGCCCCCTGGTCCGGGTATCACGGCTCGACCCGGTAGCGGAGAACCCGGGCCGCGAATTCCGTCCCGGGTCCCGAAAGCCGTACCGGCCGTTCGAGCACGGCCCGGAGAACGAGTCTTGCTATTTAATTCGCACGATTTTGCCCGTCACGGATTTCGCGAAGCGCATGGTCCGACGGTCGCCAACGCCTTTGCTCTCCGCGTCTTTCGCGTGAGATGATGCGAGTCGCGGTTGCGCAGTTTACGCCGGAGTTTCCGGGCCACGATGACAATTGGGACCGGATCCGTCAGCTCGCGGAGACGACGGACGCCGACATCGTCGTGGTGCCGGAGTTGATCTCTTGCGGGTACATGTACCGGTCCCGGAAAGAGATCCTTCCGTATGCGGATTCTCGGCGCGTGCTCCGGGACCTCGAGCCGGTCGCCCGACGCCATCACCGGCTGCTCGTCGGCGGATTCGCCGAGCGCTCGGACGGATCGCTGTACAACAGCGCCTACGTGGTCGGCCCCGAGCGCAGCTGGGTCTTCCGGAAGATCCATCTCTGGAACTACGAGCGAGAGATCTTCCAGCCGGGAGGCCGGCCGCTCGTGGTCTCATATCAGGGCCATCAAGTCGGCGTCGAAGTGTGCTACGACCTCCAGTTCCCGGAGCTGGGCACGTACTATGCCCGGCTGGGTACGGAGCTCCTGTTGATTCCCATGGCCTGGGCCGAGGAAAGGGTGTCAAATGAGTCGCCGTTGCAGCCGTACAACCATCTCGCCATCGCAACGGCGAGCTCCCACGGGATGTTCGTGGCCGTCGCGAATCGGACCGGGACCGAGCGCGGAGCCGTCTTCCCGGGGCAATCGAGCATTACGGATCCGTTTGGACGGAGCCGCCACCTGGCCTCGAAACCGGGCACACTCTCGGCCGAGCTCGATTTCTCGTTCGTCGGCAAGGCCAAGCGGCCCAACCGCCGCAACGACCTCGACGCGGACCGGCGGCTGCAGGTATCGCTGCCGCGGGTCGGTCGGAGCGCCTAGCTAGACTTCGCCGGCGGGACGGCTGCGGCGGCAGCCGGGGCGGCCGGTGGAGTCTCCGGCAGCTGGGACGTGCAGTGGCCACAGCGGGTCGCCGCGAGCGGAATGGTCTCGTGGCAGTACGGACACTCCTTGGTGGTCGCAGCGGCCGCCGGCGCTTTCGCGGCCTTATGCCGCTCGTATCGTAACAACGGGTATACGATCAGGAAGAAGAGGACCGCGGCTACGATCAGGAAATTGATGATGTCGTTCAGGAAGGCGCCCCACAGGAAGGTCGCGTGGCCGACCGTCGTGTTGCGGTCGGCGAGATTCCCCGTCCCACCCGCTTCACCGACCAGCGGAGAAACGATGCCGGTGGTGAAGCCGGTCACGACCGCCGAAAACGCCACGCCCATGACGAAGGCCACGGCCAGCTGGATCACGTTCCCCTTGGTGATGAACGTGGAGAAATCCTGCCGAAGGCCCATGGTTCCCTCTCTCCGGTACCCGACGCGACCGTCCCGCGGACGGGCGCCTAGGAGAAAAGCCTGCCGAGGACCGGCTCGGCGAATTGGGCCAGAGACGATACGAGCCCGGGGCGGGCGCCGGATGCGGCTGCCGCCCCGGTCGGAAAGGATTGCCGGCTAGCTTACGCCCAGTGCGGCTGTCCCCACGACTGGTTACTGGAGGCCGTGAAGGTCACATCGACCGTCACGTTCGTCCCGTCCACCGTTACGTTTCCGTAGGCCGGGGACGCGATGTAGCCGGTGCCCGAGCTCCATGCGGGCCCGACGCCGAAGTAGTACGTTCCGTCCGGGACGGTGAAGTTGATCGAACTTCCCGTCGAGCCGTTCCAGCCGGACTCTCCCCAGCCGCCCAGCAGCTGGACGGACCAGAAAGTGCCCGACGGAAGGCCGGATTCCACGAACGTGACGTTGTACAGCTGGATCTGGGTGAACGTTACGTCCACGGACACCGCTCCACCGGCGACGGTGAAGTTACCCGAGGACGGCGACGCTTCGTACAGGCTCCCGTTCGACCCTGCCGGCGGGACGCCGAAGTCGTAGGTCCCGTTGGGCAGAGAGAAGGTCACCGTGTCCGAGTTGGAGCCGTTCCAGCCGAAGCCGCTGGGACCCTGGTGGCCCCAGCCGCAGAAGGATTCCAGCCCGTAGCCGCCCCACTGAGTCGTGTGCAGGAAGACCGACCAGAAGGTGTCGGACGGCAGACCCGACTCGCTGAAGGTGACCGTGTAGAGCGGGATGGGAGCGAAGCTCACTGACACGGACACGTCGGTCCCGTTGACCGTCAGGTTCCCGTAGCTGGGGGTCGCTGCGTACTGGACGCTTGCATTGCCCCATGCGGAGACGCTGAAGTCGTAGGTCCCGTTCCCGACCGAGAAGCCGATCGAACTTGTGTTCGAGGCGTTCACGCTGGAGGGGTGCCACCCGTACCAGCCGGGCCAGGCCGGAGCGACGTTGGCCTGCCAGGAACTCCAAACCTCGTGGAGATGGACCACCCAGACGGTCCCGGTGGGGAGCCCCGTTTCGGTAAAAGTGACATTGTACGGGCCAGTGGACGGGTTCCACTGTGCCTCGTGGTGGCTCGTTGCGTTCGACGCGTGGCTCGGCGAAATCGCCGAGGCCACCAGACCCGAGGCGGAGAGGGCCACCGCAGCGATGACGATCAGGGTGGCCAGCCCCGCTACCCACATTGCTCGTGCCGCGGTCATGGGGGGGTTATACGTCAGCCGGCGACCGTTATAACGTACCCAACTGGCTCGCCGCGCGGACCGGGCGGCTCTATAGAACGTCAGGAACGCTTGGGCTTGTGGGGCCCTCCGAGGTGGTGTCGGGCGGCCCACGTCCGGCCGCCCCACAAAGGTTACGGACCAGCCGTCCTCGGCTCGGCTCGAGGACCTCAAGGGTGCAGTCCTACGACGTAATCGTAGTGGGCCTCGGAGGGGCTGGTTCCTCCTCGGTCTTTCATCTGGCCCGGTCCGGCGCCTCGGTTCTCGGCCTAGAACAGTTCGGGCCGGTGCACGCGCATGGCTCGTCGCACGGCCGGTCGAGGATCTACCGGACGGCGTACTTCGAGGGGTCGGCCTATGTACCTATGGTACAGCGCGCCCAGCAGCTCTGGCGCGACCTGGAGCGTGCCTCGGGGGAACGGATCATCCGGCAAACGGGGGGATTGGTGATCGGTCGACCGGACTCTCCTACGGTGTCGGGTGCCCAGAGGACAGCGACCGATTGTCGTCTTTCCCACTCTGTCCTGTCCCCGGACGAGACTCGGGCACGTTTCCCGCAGTTCACGCTCCGGGACGAGGAGGTGGCCCTGTGGGATCCGGACGCCGGGGTGCTCTTTCCGGAGACCTGCATTCGTGCCCATGCGGCAATGGCCGTGGACGCCGGTGCCGAGCTACACTACGGCGAGGGAGTCGCCGGCTGGACCAGTGAGAGTGGGTCCGTCGTCGTGCGCAGCCGCCGAGCCGAGTATCGAGCCCGGCATCTCGTGCTTGCGTCCGGAGCCTGGACGGCCCAGGTGGCCCAGGATCTCGAACTGCCGCTCGAAATCGAGCGCCAGTTCATGCTCTGGTTCCCCCCGGCAGACCCGGAAGCGGTCCGACCGGACCGGATGCCCGTGTTTGTGTGGGACCGGGGCCCTGAGGCCGAGACGTACGGTATCCCGGACTTTGGGGATGGTGTAAAGATCGGCTCTTGGCACGGACGGGTCGCGGCGACCCCCGAGTCGGCCGACCGCGTCCTCCGAGATTCCGAGGCTGACCCGGTTCGCCAGTTCGT
>JASHOK010000077.1 GCA_030041175.1 Thermoplasmata archaeon
GGGCCGGACCCGACCGCAGCCCGGGCGACGGTCTTCGGTGACTTCGAGAACGCGACCCACAGCCACGTGTGCGTGGAGTACGTCAGCGGAGACCTCGCCACGACGCTGCTTACGTCCAGTGGCCCGCGTCCCGATGTCGTGGTCGGCCTGGACGAACTGACCGCGCCCCGGGTGGAGGCGG
The DNA here is from genome assembly GCA_030041175.1 of Thermoplasmata archaeon. Lineage (GTDB taxonomy): Archaea > Thermoplasmatota > Thermoplasmata > Lutacidiplasmatales > UBA184 > JAKIWV01. The sequence goes on from JASHOK010000077.1 coordinate 182, forward strand.
CCGGTCTGCTCGTGCCGTACGCGCCGCCCGAGCTCGCGGAGGTGTCCCCTGCGCTCGTATCGGAGCTGACCGCCGACGACGCCGCGGTCCCGTACGAGTATGGCTTCATTGGTCTCGACTACAACGTTACCTACGACGACTCCCATGATCAGCCGTTCTCGACCGGGAACTTCCTCACGAACATCGAGGAGAACCGGTCGCTGGCCGAGCAGTTCCTCTACGAGGTGCCTCCGGACATCACGGGCGAGGAGTTCCTCGCCCTCGAGATCGCGTTCTCGACCGAGATCCTCCATACCAACTGGACGGACTTCTGGCGGACCGTCGGCGCGGTCGCGCCATCGACCACGGACTGGGGAACCGGCTTTGGAGAGTTCTCCGAGGGCGAGTACGCGAGCTTCGTGAGCTACACGACCGACCCGGCGTACGACGCGTACTTTGGCCCGGTCGGGGCGCTGAACACGTCGGTGCTCCGGTACGGCGGCGAGAACTACAGCTGGGAATCGATCTACGGGACCGGCATCGTCCGTGCCGCCGGGTTGAACCTGACCCTGGCTCAGGACTTCGAAGATTGGCTCCTGTCAGGGCCGGTCCAGAGCTTGATCCCCACGAACGAGTGGGAGTATCCCTCGAACGAGACGATCCCACTGCCCGATGCCTTCCATTGGAGCGTCGCCCCGTCGTCGATCGTGGCACTGAACTCCTTCCAGCCGGTCAACGAGACGGCGGCAGACCTCCCGGACTGGATCCTCGAGTGGCAATCGGCGGTGAGTGGGTGACGGGGACGCTCGCATCCCCCCCGACCCGGGCACGATGGTGGCGCGGGCTCCAGGACAGCCTCACCGCGATCCCGCCGCTCTTGTTCGTCCTGCTGTTCGCCGTCGTGCCGGCGGCGTTCCTGTTCGCGTCCGCGTGGGCCGGGCTGGGGGGGGCCGGCGGGCTCGACTCGATCCTCTGGGGACCCTCGTTGGCCGCCCAGGTCGCGCGGCGGGCCCTTGCCAACTCGTTCGTCCAGGCGTCTCTGAGCGCGAGCCTCGCCCTGCTCTGGGGGTATCCGTGCGGCGTCTTTCTCGGCCGACACGGGTTCTGGGGCCGGGACTGGATTCTCGGCTTCCTCCTCGTGCCCTTCCTGCTGCCCCCGTTGGTCGTCGTTCTCGGGATCGACGAGCTGTTCGGGACCGGCGGAGCACTCTCCGGCCCCCTGGGGGGTCTCGGCCACGGGCTCCCGGCGATCCTGCTCGCCAACGTGTTCTACAACGCCTCGATCGTCGCCCTGTTCACGGCTGCGGCCATCGGGAACGCGTCCCCTCGGCTCGAGGAGGCCTCGACGAGCCTCGGGGGCAGTCCCTGGGCTCGGTTCCGGGACGTCTGGGGCCGAGGATCAGCCCTAGGTGCCGCCAGCGGAGCATTGCTGACGTTCGTGCTGTCCTTCGTCGGCTTTGCGGCTCCTCTCCTCCTGGGTGGGCCGTCCAACTACACCATCGAGGTCTGGATCTACACGCTCTCGCGAACCGTCTACGCTACGCCCGTCACAGCCGCCGGCCTTGCCCTCTGGACCGTGGGGCTGCTGGCCGTGCCGGCCGCGCTGTACCTGCTCCTCGCCCGGCGGGCCCGTCTCCTCGGCGGCCGCGAGCGATCGACACCCAGGCTCTACCCCGTCGACTGGCGGCGGCCAACGTCGATTGGCCTTGCGCTCGTGTTCGCTCTGCTCACCGCCTTCGTCGCCGCCGTGCTGGTGGCGGTCCTCGTACTCTCGTTCCGCGTTCCGGGCGGGGGACTGTCGGGCGCCAACTGGTCGGCGCTGTTCTCGGCCCGGATCACCGGAGCCGTCGGCATCTCCTCCGGGGCGGCTCTCGTCAACTCTCTCTTCTTTGCCGGGGCCGCGATGGCGGTGGTGCTCTCGCTGGTGCTTCTCGTGGCCTACACCTCGACCCGGCCCGGTCGACCGGTCGGCCTCTTGGAAGGCCTCGCCTTTGCGCCGGTCGTACTGTCGCCGGTGATTCTCGCGTTCGCGCTCCGTTCGTTCTGGGGGACCACTCTCGGAACGCCTCCGTTCCTTTGGACGCTGATCGTGGCCAGCCAGGCGGCTCTCGCGCTCCCGTTCGTGCTGCAGAGCGTGCGGGCCTCTCTCCGGGGCCTCCCGACGACCCTTCGCTCGGCGGCTCGGACGCTCGGCGCGTCGCCCTGGCGGGCGTTCTGGGATGCGGACGTGCCTCTGTTGAGGCCCACCCTCGTCGCGGGCGCCGCGTTCGCCTTCGCCCTGGGCCTGGGGGAGTTCGCCGCGACGAACTTCCTCTACATCCCTGCCTACACGACGCTCGTGATCGAGGCCTACCTTCTCGAGTCCCTTCGATTCGCCGGACCCGCCTCGGCGGTCGGCGCGCTGCTCGTCCTCGTGAGCGCCGCCGCCCTGGTCATCATCCTTCGGGGAGGGGGACGTGTCCGGTTCTAGTGCGCGACCCACCGAGGGGCTGTGCGTAGAGGGTCTGCGGTACCAGTCGTCCGACTTCCGGCTGGGTCCGGTCGACCTCGATCTTGCGCCCGGGGAGATCCTGGGCGTCTTTGGACCGAACGGGGCCGGAAAGTCGACGTTCCTGCGCCTCCTCGCGGGGTTGGAGCCGGCGCAGGGAGGCCGTATCCGGCTCGGGGGGCTCGACCTCACGGCCCGGCCG
>JASHOK010000078.1 GCA_030041175.1 Thermoplasmata archaeon
CCGGGGTCGTGGCCGCCGTGGCGGGCGGCGCTCCGGCGCTCGGAGGGCGCTTGGGCGGGGCCGCCGCCGGGGTCTCGGCTTCCTCGGTCACGACCGGCGCGGTCATGCCGGTACGGGTGCCCTGCGCTTGCTGGAGGCGCCACTGGCTGAAGGCGACATACGTGGGCTGGCGCTTCCACCAGTCCCAGAACGCTCCTTCGCTGTAGTTCTGACCGAGCTCCTTCTTCGCCTCGGTACGGAACCGCTCGACGAAGTCGGCGTAGCTCTGCCGCTCGGGGTCCGCATTCTCCGGTCCCGCGCGGGCGAGCAGCGTGGCGGCACATTCGGGGCAGACGGCGGAGGAGGCCGGAATCGTCGAACCGCAGCGACTGCAGCGCACGAGGTCGCTCTCGAACTCGGCGCCACACTTCGGACAGACGGTGGCGTCCTCGGGGATGAGGTTGCCGCACTCACCGCACTCGACCAGTCGGCCCCGGGCGAAGCGGCCCAGGCCAAACATGACTCCGAGCACCGCGACTACGATGCCGGCGGCGATGACGAGCCAGATCCAGAGCGGCAGACCGAAGAACTTCTCGGTCAGGAGATTGGGCTGCGTAGGGGTGCCCGCGACCGTCAGCGAGACACCGGGGTAGTAGGTGTACGTTCGACCGTTGTAGACGGCGACCAACGTGATCACGTAGGAAGAGCCCTTCGCCATTCCGGCGACCGCGCTGAGGTCGGTTTCGAACAGGGTGCCGTTCGTGATGGCGATCGACTCGAGCGTGAAGGTCCCGCCCTTGCCGGTAGCGATGACAGAGAGCGTTCCGGTGCCGGCGCCCGCGTAGGTCGCGGTACCCGTCGAATCGATGGTCTGGGTGTTGGTGGGGAGCTTGCCGGTCGGGGGCGTCCAGCTGATGCTGATGAAGGCCGGGGTGATGGTGACCGGCACCGCGGTCTCATTGACGCCGCCGTCCGGAACTCCGCCGTTCCAAACGACCTCCACGAGGAAGTCGACCAGGAAGCGGGCCTTGTCCTGCATCCCGGTGACGCTCTCGTTCACGAGCCAGGAGAGTGGGACCGTGATGTTCTCGCCCGAAGCGATCGACGCAGTAACGAGGCCGGTCGTGGCCACGGTCACGTCCTTGGTGGTCTCGGGATAGATGACGTCGACGGTGTAGTTGTTCGTGGGGGCAGTCCCGGTGTTCTCGACCGAGATATCGAACTGCAGCACCTGGCCGATCGCGACGGTGTAGTTCTCCACACTGGCGACCAGCGGAACCGTGTTGGGAAGCCCGAGAATGGCCTCGTAATCCGGGAACGACGCCGGTGGCGACGTAAAGGGGGCTCCCGGAGAGACCAGGGTCGGATAGGGCGTGAGCGATGCCGCGACCGTCGTGACCTCGCCGGCACCACCCGGCGGGACCGTTACGGTGACGTTGTACGCCCCGATGAATTGACCGGTCGGCAGCAGGGTACTCGTGAGAGCCGTCGAAACGAGCATGCTCCAGGCGAAGCCCTGCCCTCCGGAGACGCCGGGGGTCATGCCGCGGGAAGCGAGCTCATCCGCGACGTAGGTGGCGAGCGCCGGGTCCGTGCTGGATAGGTCGTTCAGTGCGGCGACCTGGGCCGCCAGCGTCGCGTTCGAGCCGGCGTAGACCGCCGAGGTCGTTCCGTTCGCCACCGGAACCGCGTTGCGGCCGCCGGTGATCGGCACGGCCAACCATTGGTAGAAGAAGGCCTCACTCGTGCCGGAAGGGATCACGGCCGAGGAGTCGTTGAACGGGGCGTAGGCACCCCCGACAACCGTGAGGTTGCCGAGATAGGCGTCCGCGCCGCCCGAGAGCAGGAGCTTGTTCGAGTCCCAGGGCGCGGGCGGCGGCGTTCCGCTCGCGACCGGCGTTCCGGGCACGGCCGCGAAGTTGACGCCGAGGGTGCTGTCGGCGGCGGTGATCCTCGAGCCGGTGCCCGAGGCGGTGATGTTGTACTGCAGTTCCGGCACGAGGATGATCGACAGGCTGGTGACGTTGACTTCGGTGACCCCGAAGTTGAACGCCAGGCTCATCGCCGAGGCCGTGCCGAAGGAACCCGTGTCCTGCAGGAATGTGCTGACGCCGGCGGAATTGATGGCGCTGACCGCGCCGGAACCCGAGAGCGGCACGTCCAGGAGGGCGCCCGCGGGGGCATATCCGAAGGCCAGCGTGGGAAGGGTGTAGCCGGTACCCGCGAACGTGTACGTCCCTCCGCCCGAGTAGCCGGTCGGAGTGTTCTCGGTGTAGCCGATCTGGAGGATTCCCTGGGCCACGGGGGTCTTCTCCCAGGCATAGGCCTGAGCGATGCCCGCAGCGACCGGGGGAGCAAGATCGAATCCGGACCAAGAATACGGCGAGGTGGCCTCGCCGGTGGAGTTCCCGATCACATCCGCACCCGGGACTCCGAAGCTGCCGTAGTTGTCGGCGTAGTAGTTCTCCACCGTGCTGTCGCCGATGAAGATCTGGCCGCCGTTCTCGGCCTCGAGCGCGGGGGAGAACGACTCATCCTCGAGCAGGTTCGAGCCGATGACTTGAGCGCCCACGTCGGGGTTGCTGGTGCTGACGCTGTCGTTGAAAAAGAGGCTACCCGTCCCGCTAACGGTTACCCATCCGGGAAACTCGAACGAACTCTGTTGGCCGACGACCATGAGTCCGGAGACGGAGACGTTCAGCTTCACGAAGGCGTTCAGCACGTAGGGATCGGTGGTGATCGTGGAGCGGGTCATGGTGACCGTCCCCGCATCGCTGAACCAGAAGACGTTCCCGAGGCGCTGGGCCACGGTCCCCGTGTTACCGATGAATTGGACCCAGTCGACCGTGAGTCCGATGATGTTGAGCGTTCCACCGGCCTCGACGGAGATGTTCCCCGCCTCGTAGTACGTAGTGGATCCCGTGGTTCCGGGGCTGAGGACCACGGTTTGGCCAGCCTTTACGATGAGGTCGCCGTGACCGAAGCTGCTCGCGGCCTGAAGGCCGCTCGACGAAGATCCGGCCGTCGAAGATGGGGCAGGGTGGGGGGCAACGGCGACTAGGACCAGCAACGAACTGAGCACGAGTATTGCCAGCACAAAGGCGACGGCCACACGATTCCCCACTGTAAACTTCACTTCCGGGCCCCCATTTTCGCTGAAGCGACGGCACCGATCTCGGTCCGCAGGCTAAAGCAGGGTGGGTCCCGGTATAAAAATCGTAGCAGTTGGCGAACCCGAGCTAGAGCGCCCGGATGCCCCTCTCCCGGCGCGAAAACCGAGGCCCCGGGAGGACCCGAGGGCGGCCCACCCGTCGAGGGGTAACATCGGCGCCACCCCCGACACGGGCCCGAGCGCCCGCCCCGGGGCTACTAGACCGCAGTCTAAGCACCGCCCCTGGGGCCCTCAAGGACGACCTTTCCGAAGACCTCCGGGGAGGTGAGTCGGCGGACGGCCTCGACGCCCTGCGCCCACTTCCATTCGGAGTCGATGACCGGGTGGAGGGTACCGCGGACCAGCTCCCGATAGACCTCGTCGAATTCGGCCCGGCTCGACATCGTGCTGCCCCGGAGCGACGCTTGTCGCCAAAACAGCGTCCGCAGGTCCACCTCGACCTGGGAACCCTCCGACGCGCCGATGACGACCAGCCGGCCGCCCCGCGCCAGCGCGCGAATCGAGCGCGGGACGGTCGCCGCTCCCGAGGAGTCAAAGATCAGATCGATGCCGCGCTTCTGGCTCCACTCCCACAGAAGCTTGTCGTGGGGTTTCTCCGGCGTCGTGACCAGACCGGTCTCCGCCCCCAGCGCCACCGCTCGCTCCACCTTCGAAGCTTCCCGGGACACCACGACCACGCGGCCACCGAGGCTCCGGGCGACCTGCACGGCCGCCGGGGCCACGGCTCCCCCCGCGCCGACGACTGCCACGGTCTCTCCCGCCTGAAGCGCACCGACCGTCTTCAGCGCTCGCCATGCCGTCTCGAAGACGAGAGGCGCCGCCGCGGCTTGGCTCCAGGACCAGATCGGAGGCTTGGGATGGATATTCCGTTCTGGCAGGACCAGGAGCTCCGTCGCCGATCCCTGGGTGTGCTCGCCGAGGATCTGGTAATTCCGGCAGAGCGACTCTTGCCCGGCCCGGCAGTACTCGCACGTGCCATCCCAGATACCCGGGTTGACGAGCACCTCGGCGCCCGGCACGACTCGAGAGACTCCCGGTCCGACCGCGTCGACGACCCCCGCCGCGTCGGAGCCGAGGATGTGCGGGAGTTCGATCGGAACGCCCGGAATCCCCGCGAGAACGAACCGGTCCAGCCGATTGAAGGACGCGGCACGGACCTGGACCCGCACCTCACCCGCTCCCGGCTCCGGCGCGGGGCGCTCGACCCAACCGACCTGGTCGAGCCCGCCGTGAGCATTGAAACCGAGACCCTTCACCCGCCGCCTTCCCGTTTCCACTGCCAGCGGGTTTCCGAGCCCTGGTCCTCGAGAGCAATCCCGGCATCGAGCAGCGACTGTCGGATGCGGTCACCCTCCGCGAAGTCACCGCGTGCCCGGGCTCGCGCCCGGGCGTCGATCGCTACCTGGACGAGAGTGGAGAACTCGGCCGGCGCCTTCCCGCCGGTTCGCTCCGGGAACAGACCCAGTACCTCGGCGGCCCAGCGATAGGGAGCGCCCAACGTCACGAGCGCCGCTCCCGAGAGGGAGGTAAGTTTGGGCGACCACTCCTGGATCATCCGACTCCAGCCGAACAGGGCCGCGATCGACTCGCGCGTCTGGAAGTCCTCCGCCAGGACATCATCGAGTCGCGCCGGCAGCTCCGTGGCCGTCTTCGCGACCTCCGGTGGCAGTTCCCGTCCCGGCCGCGTGAGGCCGCCCCGCAGCAACTCCTCGCGCAACCGGCGGTACGGCTGCGAGAGGGTGGCGTAGCTCTCCCGGGCCTCCTCGAGACTCCGCCCCTCTTCGAAGTTGAGCGGGCTGCGGTAGTTCGCATTCAGGTAGAAGAACCGCAGCACCTCCGGGCCGTAGGCCTTCAGCGTGGCGTCGAGTCCGACCACGTTGCCGAGCGACTTCGACATCTTCTCGCCGCGCAGCGTCAGCATGCCCGCGTGCATCCAGTAGTTCACGAGCGGGGATTTTCCGGAGGCGCCCTCGGCCTGGGCAATCTCCGCCTCATGATGCGGGAATTTCAGGTCCGTTCCTCCGCCATGGATGTCGTACTGGTCCCCGAGGAGCCGGCCGGTGATGGCCGTGTCCTCGATATGCCATCCCGGCCGTCCGGGGCCCCAGGGGCTGGGCCAGGCCGGCTCCTCGGGCTTGGCCGACTTCCAGAGCGCGAAGTCCTCGGGCGCCCGCTTCTTCGGGTCGACCTCGACATGAGCCCCCGCTCGCAGGGCCTCGACGCGCTGGCCGGACAGCCGACCGTAGTTGGGGAACTTGGCAACGGAGTAGTAGACGTCCCCGTCGACGGCATAGGCGTAGTCTCGGCGGATCAGCGTCGAGATCTGGTCGATGATCTCCGGAATGTAGTCGGTTGCAAAGGGATACACGTTGACGGCCCGGGCATCGAGCTGGTCCATGGCCCGGAGCCATCCCTGGAAGTGGAACTCCGCGAGTTCCATCGGATCCCGCCGTTCCTCGTTCCCGCGGGCGATCAACCGGTCATCCAGATTCGTCACGTTCTGGACGTAGAACACGTGGTATCCCCAGCGCCGGAGCGCTCGGGCGACGACGTCGAAGATGACGGCCGTGCGGCCGTGACCGATGTGTGCCTCGGCGTACGGCGTGAGCCCGCACACGAAGAGGCCCACGCGGGGGCTCACCCGCGGAATGAACGGACGCACCTCACCCGAGAGGGTGTCGTACAGCCGGATCGGGTGTACCATCTCAGACCGCCCTCAACCCGCGGGCCAGGTCGGTCAGCAGGTCCCGACGGTCCTCGATGCCGCACGACAGTCGTACGAGGCCGTCCGAAATGCCCCGGGCGGCCCGGATCTGCGGCGGAACGCTGGCATGGGTCATCGACGCGGGATGCTCGGCCAGCGACTCCACGCCTCCCAGGCTTTCGGCGAGGGTGAAGATCCGGAGCGCCTTGAGGAACCGACGCGCCCCCGCCATCCCGGTCTTCAGGTCGACGCTCACCATCCCGCCGAAGCCGGACATCTGACGGCGGGCGAGGGTCGCCTGGGGGTGGGACCGGAGGCCCGGATAGTGGACAGCCCGTACCTTGGGGGATTGCTCGAGGAACTCGGCAACCGCGCGGCCGTTCTGGTCGTGGGCACGCATGCGGACCCCCAGTGTGCGGATCCCTCGGAGCACGAGGAAGCAGTCGACCGGACCGGGCACCGCACCGACGGCGTTCTGGAGCCACGCCAGTCGCTCGCCCCACTCGGCGTCCCCGGAGATCAGCGCTCCGCCGATCAGGTCGGAGTGGCCGCCGAGGTACTTCGTGGTCGAGTGGAGGATCAGGTCGGCACCCAGCTCGAGCGGTCGCTGGAACACCGGGCTGGCGAAGGTGTTGTCCACGACGACCCGGGCGCCGTGCCGGTGGGCCAACGTGCTGACCGCCGCGAGGTCGGTGAGCTTCATGAGGGGGTTCGTCGGGCTCTCGAGATAGACCACCTGCGTCTCGCCGGCCTCGAGGGCGCCGGCGAAGGCATCGGTCGAAGTCGGGTCGACGTAGGTCACGGACAGACCGAACTGCTTCTCGTGATGATTGAACAGTCGCCAGGTACCTCCATAGAGATCATCACCCGCGACGATCCGACGCCCGCCCGGAACATCCTCGAGCAAGGTGGCAAGGGCGCCAAGGCCGGAGGAAAACGCCAGTCCCCGTCGGCCCGACTCGAGCTCGGCGAGGGCCGTTTCGAGCGCCGTCCGCGTCGGATTCGCCGTCCGCGAATAGACGTACCCGCGATTCTGGTTCGGCGCAGTCTGCTCGAAGGTACTCGACAGGTAGATCGGCGCGTTGACGGCGCCCGTCTGGGGGTCGGCTCCACCGCCCGAGTGGACGAACTTCGTGTCAGGCTTCACGGGCCGCTCCTCGCTCGGAGAGATAGGTCAGCAGGTCGTGGCGCGTGAGCAGGCCCGTCACCTGACCGCTGGCGCCGTCTCGGACGAGCAGCGCCCGGATCTCCTTCAATCGTCGTAGCACTTCACCGATAGGTTCGTCGTCCCGCACCTCCGGGAAGGTCGGACCCATGACGGCGGTAACCGTCCGCTCCATAACGGTTTGGTCGAGCAGAACGGCTCGGAGGATCTCCTCCTCCACTACACTGCCGACGTTCTCCTTCCCGGCGAGTATGGGTAACTGCGAGACCCCGTTTCGCTGCAACAGGTCGAGCGCGTCCCGGACCAGCGTCGTCGGGTCGACCGCGACGAGCGCGGGGGCGAGGTCCTTCCCCCGGACCAGGTCGCCGGCGGTGGCTCCCTCATCCAGGAAGCGGTTCTCCCGCATCCACTCGTCGGAAAAGAACTTGGACAGATACCGGTCCCCGGAGTCCGGCAGGATGACTACCACGGTGCTGCCTTCCGGCAGCGGGCGTGGGGCGAGCCACTTCAACGCACCGGCCACGGCCGCCCCGGAGGAGCCCCCGGCAAAGAGTCCCTCTTCCCGGGCCAGCCGACGGGCCATCAGGAAGGATTCCTTGTCGTCGACCTGAACGAACTCGTCGATCTGTCGGAAGTCGACGGTCCGAGGGATCATGTCCTCGCCAATTCCCTCAACCTTGTACGGCACCGCCCGGGCCATCTCGTGGGTCTCGAAGTAGTGCTGCAGGATCGACCCCTTCGGGTCGACCGCCACGATCCGAACGGATGGCCGGTGCTCCTTGAAGTATCGACCGATTCCGCTCACGGTTCCGCCGGTGCCGATCGTCGCGACAATCGCCGAGAGGGCCGGCCCCACCCCGGTGTCGATCTCCGGGGCCGTGGTGCGGTAGTGCGCCTCCGGATTCTGCGAGTTCTCGTACTGGTTGGGATAGTACGAGTTCGGGATCTCCTTCGCGAGGCGCCGGGCGACCGAGTAGTGGCTCATCGGGTGGTCCGGAGGTAGCGCGCTGGGGGTGATCACGACGCGCGCGCCAAAGGCCCGGAGCAAACGGATCTTCTCCGCACTCATCTTATCGGGGATGACGAAGACCGCGTGATACCCACGAACGGCCGCCACTAGGGCCAGGCCGACCCCCGTGTTCCCGCTGGTCGCCTCGATGATCGTGCCGCCCGGCTTCAGGAGGCCCTGGGCCTCTGCCGCGTCGACCATGCTGGGCCCGATCCGGTCCTTGACAGAGCCGCCGGGGTTCAGGTACTCGAGTTTCGCGAGCACCCGGTAGGGCACTCCACGCGCCACCCGGTTGAGCGGCACAAGCGGCGTATGCCCGATCAGGTCCAGGATTGACCCCGGACCGCCGCCCGCCGTCTCTGCCACGGGCGTGCCAGAGGATGGGCCACTATAACCCCTCGGCGCGGCGGGGTTATCAGCCCGAACCGTCTGCCGACGTTCCGGAATGGAGAGGACCGTTCCGTTCGTACCATTCGAACGGGTAATGGTTAAGGGGACCCCCCGTGCAGAACTCCCTGGAGCGGTCAGTGCTCGGCGCGCTGGAGACCAAGGTACTGGGCTCCTTGCGCGATCTCGAGGAGGCTCCGGCCGCCCGGGTCCGGGCGGACCTGGCGAAACGGGGCACCCGGGTAGCCTACACCACCGTGGCCACCATCTTGGGGCGGCTCTGGTCCAAGGGTCTCGTCCGACGGCGACGCGAAACGTGCCGGGGCGGGGAACGCTACGTCTACCGGTACGCTCCGGGACTCGAGCACCGGTATCTCAGCGACCTGGTCAAGGGCGTCGTCCGAATGTTCGGCCCCACCGGGGTCATGCACCTCAATCAGGAGCTCTCGAAGCTCCATCCCGAGGAGGAACGCGAGCTCCGCCGGCGGCTGGGGCTCGACTAGGGGGCACTGCGCTGTGAGCGCCGCTTCCGAGCTGTTCTACGTCCCGGTCGCGATCTGGGTGGCGGCCGGTGTGGGCCTCCTCGTGGCGTATCGCAAGTCCACCCCCCGACTGGTCCTCCGGCTGGCGGCCTTCTTTCTCGCGCTCTGGGCCATCCTCGCCACGACGGTCCTGGCGTGGGTCCTGCTCAACGGCGGCGTTCCGGCGGTTCTGGCGCTGGTGCACTCGCCCCTGTTGCTCTTCCAGATCCGGTGGGCGCGCGTCTGGCTTACCGGCGCTCTCGGCGCCCTAGCGGTGTTTACCGCCGCGTTCCTGTTGAACCAGCTCGTGGCTCATGGTCTCCTGCGCCTCCTTCCGGTCTCGGAGATTCCGTGGCCCCGGGACCTCGCGCGACCGGCGTCCCCGACCTCGCTCCTGGCTTTCGACTCCCCGGAGGCGGAGGCGTTCTCGTTCACACTTCTCCGATCGGGCGTGCGGGAGGGTCGGTGGCCCTACCGGCACGATGTCATTCTGGTGTCTCGGGGACTCCGCGCACTGCTGACGCCCGAGGAACTCGAGGCGGTGGTCGCGCATGAGCTCGGGCATATCCGCGGGCTGGACGGTCGCTACCTGACCTTCGTCCGCACCCTCGCCCGCATGATGGCCTGGGACCCGCTGCTAGCCTACCTCGCCCGGAGCCTGACGACGCGTGAGGAATACCGCGCGGACCTGGACGCTGCACGCATGACGCACCGCCCCCTGGCGCTGGCGCGCGCCCTGTACAAGACGCTCTCGCTTCCGAGTTCCGTCGGGAGGCGGCCGTTCCCGGCGCTGCTGCGCGTCAGCGGGCGGCACGGTACCCGGGAGGCCTATGAGCGCATCCGCCGTCTCGTAGCTCTGGCGGAAACGGGCGCCTACGAGGGGGAGCCGGTTGGCTGACCGCTCCTGGCGGGTCCCCCGTGCCGGGCCTCCGGGGCTCGTTCTCGCCATCCTCTGTGTGCTGGGTCTCGCGATCCCCGTCGGCGCCGGCGTCGCGGTAGCGGCGCCCCCGGTCTTGCCGGTCGCCGACTGGAGCGCGATCCTGTCCAACCTGGACGGACCCACGCTGACGCCGGGCACGTCGGGCGCGATCACGTTCCGCGTCACCAATCCGCTGGCGTACGAGCTGGTGGCCGCGAATGTCACGCTGCAGGTCTACGCCTTCAACCCGACGGACGGGGGAGGGGCGCAGGCACTTCCGGCCGGCAGCTCGCCCGTCCTGGGCACCGGCGGGCAGAACTACACCGTCGCACCGCCTCTGCTTCCGTCGACCGTCTCCTGGAACTGGAGCGTGCCGGTGTCGATCCCGTCGTCCGCTCCGACGGGCGACTACGCCGTGCGGTTTCAGGTGACCTTCTCGATGGAGAACGTCTCCTACCGCCTCGCCTCCCGCGGATTCTTCTCCACCGCGCAGTGGACCTCGGCGACGAGCTATCCGAATGGAACTCCGACGATCAATGCGAGCCAGCTCGGCGTTTCGGGCGTAGTGCCCGAGACCTCCATCCTCGTCCACGGTGCGGCGACCCCCTGGGTGCTCTACACCATCCTGGGCGTTGGGCTGGCCCTGGCGGCGGTCGGGGCCTACTGGTGGACACGGTCCGAGACGAAGTCCAAGTCCGGAATGCGCCGCTCATCGCCGCCCCAGAGCGCCCCGACCGCCTTCGGCAGCAATCGCAGCAGCGACGGCGACTGACGGAGCAGCCGGCGCACGACGTGGGTCGGAAAGTCGATGTCGCCGAAGGCGACGATGGTTTCCGTCGTGCCCGCGTCGTGAAGGGCTTCCAGGATCGCCTCGAGCTCGGCATCGGTGAACTTGAGGAAGAGCCGCCGAAGGTACTGCGCCTTCTCGAATTCGTCGCCGAACTCGCGCTCCCAGGCCGCGTCGTACCGGCTCAGGCGCTCCGGCGACAGGTCGTTGGCCGCCAGCGCCTCATGCGCGACTCCCGCGGCCAGCTCGGCCGCGCGCATGCCGGTGAAGATGCCGCCGCCCGAGAGCGGTTTCGGCTGCGACGCGGCGTCGCCGACGAGCAGCACCCGCCGGCCGGACCGCCGCGGGATCGGCCCGATCGGGATCCCGGAGACGAGATACCCGGTCGCGCTGCGGAGCGCGCGGCCGCGCTGCCTCCCGATCTGGGCCACGAGCCGGTCGTAGTAGACGCGGGCGGGGGTCCCGTCGGCGTTGACCGCCACCCCCACCCGGGCCCCACCCCCGCCATCGGGGATCCACCAACCGAACAGGCCGGGGGATATCGAGTTCCCGACGTAGACCTCGACCAGATCCGGGTCGCCGGGAGATTCCGGAAACTCCGCCTCGAAGGCAGGGAGAATCTCCACCGGTCTCCGGAGGCGGAAGGCCCGAGCGACCGCGCTTGCGACGCCGTCCGCCCCGATCACGAGTCGGGCGTCGACCCGGTCGGGACCAGAGCCCCGTCGCGTGAGCTTGGCCGTCACGCCGTCCGGAGCCCCGTCGATGATGCCGTCAAAGCGGGCGCCCGTCTCGAACGTCGCACCGGCCCGGGCCGCTTGATCCGCTAACGCGATGTCGAGACCCGCCCGGTCGATCACGAAGGCTCGGGGCTCCGGGGCACGGAACGAGATCGACCTTAGCGCGGGACTGAACACCGTAGCTCCATGGACCGAGCGACGCACCACGTCCGGGGCCTTCGCCAGGTCCAGGACCCGTTGCGACACGAGGCCCGCACACTGGACGGGATAGCCGACCCGGTCGTGTTCCTCGACGACCAGAACGGAGTGGCCCTGCTCGGCCAGGCATCGGGCCGCCCGGGAGCCGGCCGGACCGGCTCCCACCACGAGCACGTCGACCCGGACCATCGGTCGTGCCTAGCCATTCCGCCACGGAGTCAGGACCAGGTCCGTGCGTTGACGCGGCTGGACCTCCGACGCCGACACCGGGATGGTGACCCCGGCTCGCCAGGCCAAGAGTCCAGTCCAGGCGATCATCGCCCCGTTGTCGACGCAAAGCGCCTTCGGGGGCGCAAAGGACGGATGGCCCCAGGACTCGGCCATCGCACCGACCATCGTCCGGAGCCGCTCGTTGCACGCCACGCCGCCGCCGAGCACGACAGCCTCCTTCTTCCGGTGGGCGAGGGCCCGTTCCGTAATCTCCGTGAGCATCGAGTATGCCGTGACCTCGACCGAGTACGCGAGATTCTCCCGCGACGCCCCGCGCGCGTGCAATACCTGGCTCGCCGTGAGCATGCCGGAGAACGCGACGTCCATGCCGTGAACGGAATAGGGCAGCGGCAGCAGGTCGATCCCTTCGAGCGCTGCGCGCTCGATCGCCGGCCCGCCGGGGAACTGTCCGCCGAGCGAGATCCACAGCTTGTCGAGGAAATTCCCGATGCCGACGTCCAGGGTCTCGCCGAGCACCCGGTACCGGCCGGAGCCGTGGGCGATGACCTGCGTGTTACCGCCGCTCGCGTAGAGCAGCACGGGGTCATCGAGGCCACTCAGCACCCGGGCGATCTCGATGTGCGCGACGCAGTGGTTGACGGGCACGAGCGGCCGGTGCCAGAGCAGCGATAGCGTCCGTGCGACGGTGGCTCCCGTGCGCAGGCAGGGGCCGAGCCCCGGTCCCTGGGCAAAGGCGATGGCCTCGAGGTCGCGGGGATTTACCTTGGCCGATGCAAGTGCTCGCTCGACGAGCGAGGGAAAGACCTCGACGTGATGGTTCGCCGCCTCGCGGGGATGGATTCCACCGCTGGCCGGCTTGTACATGTCGGAGGCCAGGCCGAGCACTTCGGCATTCTCGGACACGATGCCCACGGAGGCGGTGTGAGCCGTGGACTCGATGCCGAGAACGACCATCGGTGGCGAAGGACGGAGAGAGGTTAAAACGCCCGGGGTGCGGACTATTCTTCGACCGACTCGATCCGGAAGTAGACGCTCTTCCCTCGGAGAGCCTCTTGGATCTGGCCTGCGAATCGGAGCGAGTCGTCGACCGACGCCTCGCGTCCCCAGTCGTAGACGAAGTCGTATCCGTTCCCCGCCTCGCGGCGGAAACCGAGGTCTTCGAGGATGTCGGAAACCTCGGAAAACGGAGCTCCCTCGCTGTCGAGTTGCACGAGGAGATACGTCTTCATCGCGGGCCCGTCGACAAGGCGGCGCCGGGTATATCACTACTCTGCCGTGGGCGCTTCCGACACGGGCTCGACGGGGCTCGCCACCGACGAACGCGCATGGGCCGTGACCCAAACGGCCGTCCCGCGCTGCAGCCGGCCCATCTCGAAGCCGGCCAGCTCCGCTCGGCCCACGGCGAGCAGCTCGTCGTGTTCGTCGACGAGCAGCACGCTCGATCCCGGAGCCGTTTCCGGGCTCGCCCGCGCCACGAACCGGGAAAAGAGGCTTCGGCCCTCGCGGACGAACGGTACCGCATCGGAGTGCACCACGACCCGATGCCCCGGAGCCGGCACCGTGCGATGCAACCAGCACCCCCCGATCCACGTCGGCCGAGGGAGCCCGTCGTTTCCGACGCGGAACGCGGCGCGAGCGTCCAGCGTGAGCTCACGAAGTCGTCCCGTCTTGGGCGAACGTACTCCCCGGAGCTGCGCGGCCGCGACCCCCGATCCGAGGCTCGGAAACTCCCACGTGAGCAGGGCCCGCGTTTGCCGGGCCGTCCATCGGGTGACCCGTTCCGCGGCCTCGGGAGAAGGTTCGCGTTCGTCCAGGCTGACAGCAGTCGGCCCCACCCCACCTCCGCGGTCGAATTCCTCCGGGCCCACCCACGCCCCGATCGGATAGACCTCGCTCAGTTCGAGCGGGACTGCCCCCACCGGGCTCGGAACCACCCATGGAATGTCACTCTGGTCCGGGGCCTGAGCCGGGATCGTTGCGAGCGAATCCGGAGTCAGAGGGACTCGGGCATGGAGCCGGGCGAGTCCGGGCACGGCCGGCCATCGGGAGAGTCGCTCGCGGAAGCGGACGACGGCCGGCCGTTCCCGGCTGATCGGCGTCCCCTCCCGAAAAGAGGTTCGACTATCCGGCTCGACCGGCAGGAAGACGCTCGAGCCGCGTGCGGTCGCCCGGAGTCCTGCGATGAGCGCCGGATGGGCCGCGGCTCGCCGCTCGACGAGCTCCCAGAGCGCACCGTCCCGGATCGCCTGTCGAACCCGACGCACTTCGCTCGTACACATCCAGAGATTGTGCCGCGCCACGGCCGCCTCCCGTTCCAGCGCCGGCAACCCGGCGATCTCGGTCAACGGAAGCCGGTCACACAGCCGGCACCCGCAGAAGGGCTCCCGGACGTCCGCCAGTGCCACCGTGCCTTCGGGAAAGAGGAGGCTTCCCCGTCGGGCGAACTTGTGGTAGGCGGCGGAGTCGAAGAGGTCGACTCCGAAGAGGGCGGCGAAAGCGAACGTGATGGGGTGCCCCGTGCCAAACAGGTGGACCGCCCGCTCGGGAGCCAGAGCAGGGCGCGCTCCCAGCAGGACGCGCGCAAGGTCCGCGAACCGGTACTGTTCGAGCAGGGGAACCACGCCTCCGACCGCGAGGACATCTCCCAGTGTCGAGGCTCCCTCCGCGCTCTGCCAGCGGAGCTCCGGATAGAGTCCTCCCTGCACGGGTACCGCCAGGAGGCCCTCGCGGGCCGAGCGCGCAGTGCGAGCCCGATCCAGCGTGACCCGGACGGTCTCTCGGGCCTCGTCGAGGGATGCCTCGGGCTCGCCGAAGAGGTCGAGCACCGTGGCGATGTCGCTGCCGATCCGTCCCTGGAAGCCGAGAATGACGCTCGGCTCCACTTCGACCCGCCCGTAGGCGTGCTGCTGGAAGGCCCCAGAGTCCGTGAACACCGGTCCGGCAACGCCGAGCAAACGATGGATCCCTTCCCGTTCCGCCCGCTCCCGGAGGGCCGTGGATCTCCAAAGGATGTACGACGACGTGATCAGGGCGGGGAGACCGAAGACGCTCGCAAGCTCCGCCGGCGGGATGGTCTGGCTCCGGGGTTCCGGGTGCACGACCGGTAAGAGTGCCGGAGTGTCCACGGGCCCGTGCGGAGTCGAGAAGCGGCCGATGCGAGCAAAGCCGTCGCGGGCGAGGATCTCAAAGTCGATCATGCCGCGAGGTCACCCCGCGTCGCGGTCCGTCGGTCGGCTCCGGCGGACGAGCGACCCCAGGAGGCCCGGATCTGCTGCAGGAGGTCCTCGAACATGCGGGCAGTCAGCTTCCCGGTGTTCGTGTTCTGTGGGCTGGGATGATAGGAGGCCCAGAGCATGGGACGGCCCGGGCCCAGCGGAACGCAGCGACCGTGCGCGAACTCCTCCTGGGGACGAGCCACGCCGTACAGCTCCGGTACTGCCTCCCGGAGGGCATCCCAGGCGATCCCGCCGAGAGCGAGCAGCGACCGAGCCTCCGTCAGGAGCCGGAGTTCCCGAGCGAGGAAGGGCAGGCAATTTGCCTCTTCCCGTGGGAGGGGCCGGTTGTCGGGAGGAACGCATCGCAGCGCGGCGGTGAGGTAGGCGTCCCCGTAGTGGAGTCCGTCGTTCCGGGCCGTCGAGTGGGGCTGGTTCGCGAACCCGGCGGCGTGCAGGCCGGCGACCAGGAACGCCGCGGAACGGTCCCCCGTGAATACGCGACCGGTTCGGTTCGACCCGTGGGCGGCCGGGGCGAGTCCGACCACGACCAGCCGGGCCCGGGGATCCCCGAAGCCGGGCACCGGCCGGCCCCAGTACGTTTCGGCGCGAAACTGCTTCTTCTTCTCCCGCGCCACGCGCTCCCGATAGGCGACCAGCCTCGGGCACCGACGACACGCGATGATCTCCTCGCGGAGCGTCGCAAAGTCATCCACGAGAGCCGTCTCCCCAGTCGGTACCGGACCCGACCCGGGCTAAGAGGGTGAGGGACAGCGGAGGCAACCTTTACCCGCCCTCCGGCGTCGCGAGATCGTGGAGTTCGAGGTCATTCAGCCCCTTCCGATGGCGTCGAGCCATCGGGGACGGCTCTCGCCCGGGTGCGAGCAGTGCCAGGAGGGCCAGAAGCTCGTGCTGTTCGTGACCGGCGTCTGCCGATTCCGGTGCTTCTACTGTCCGGTGTCGGAGCGACGGAACCAGCTCGATGTCGTCTATGCGAACGAGCGACGGGTCTTCACCGATGCGGACGTTCTCGACGAGGCTCGGGCGATCGGGGCGGCGGGCACCGGCATCACCGGCGGCGATCCGCTGGGCGTGATCGACCGGACGGTCCACTACGTGGAACTGCTCAAGTCGACCTTCGGCAGCGAGCATCACATTCACCTGTACACCCACGAGCCCAATGCGGCGAAGCTCCAGCGGCTGGCGGCCGCAGGGCTCGACGAGTTCCGGCTCCATATCCCTCACTACTTGTGGGGGACGCTCCGGAGCCGGGGCTCGGCATACACCGCTGTGCTCTCGGCGGCGCCGGACTGGGGGATTCGGCGCGGCGTAGAGATCCCCGTGCTGCCGGACAAGGAGCGAGAGTTGCGGAAGCTGTTACGCGCCCTCGACCCACTCCGCCTGGATTTCATCAACCTCAACGAGATGGAATTCTCGCCGACGAACGAGCAGGCGCTCCACGGTCGTGGCTACGTCGGAGACGTCCGAAACGGCTGGGGGGTTCGCGGAAGCCGGGCGGCGGCGGAGCGGATCGTGCGGGAGGTTCGGCTGAGCACTCCCCTCCACTACTGCTCGTCACGGTTCAAGGACGGCGTCCAGCTCCGCCGCCGGTTGATGCGTCGCGCCGAGCGGACCGCCCCCTCGTTCGCCGACCGAACCGACGATGGTACGCTGCTCCTGGGCGTCGTCGAGGCATCGACCGACGGGGAGCTTCGGAACGCGGTCGAGGAGATAGGACGCATCGGCCGAGTGGCGGCCGAGGACTATCGGGTCGACGGGGCTCGGCGGCGAGTCGAGCTGGCGCCGGACCGGCTGCGACGGTTCGCCCGACGGCTCCGCTTTCCCGCCTTTGCCGTCGAGGTATACCCAACGGCCGACGCGCTCGAGGTCGAGCGCACCCCGCTCAACTCCGCGGCGTTCCCGGCTCTCCAGGGCGTGGGCGGCCGGTAGTTCTCGTCACAGACGTGACTGCCGTGGGTGAGATACCGAACGTCTCCCCGCTGGTGCTTGAGCGAACAGGGCCCCCAACCATCGTCCTCGGCGCCGTACCACATCGGGCAGTCACGACAATGCAGCGTCGGCTCGGCCGACGAGGCCCCGCCGGTGGAGGGCGGATCCGTCAACGTCCACCCCCGGTGATCAAGGACCAAGCCTCCACAGCGTTTCTCATCAGTTGGGCCGCGGTGACCGGGCCCACGCCGCCCGGAACCGGTGTCCACGCTTCGGCCCAGCCGTCGAGCTGACCCCCATCGGCATCTCCGGCAGCCCGCATGCCGGACGGGGAGCTGAGGTCGGCGACGCTGCTCAAGCCCACATCAATCACCACCGAGCCCTCGGGGACTACGGTCCGCGACAGAAGGCCGGGCACCCCGGCGCAACTGACGATGATCCGCTGGTCTGCCAGCACCTCACGGAGCTGCTGGGTACGGGAATGCGCGACGGTCACCGTCGCGTCCCCCACCTCACCGTGCCCGGCGAGCAGGAGCGCGAGCGGCAACCCCACGGTCGGAGAGCGACCGATCACAGCCACGCGCTCGGACCTCGTCGGGATCGAGTAGAACCGGAGGAGGTTGAGAACGCCCAGCGCCACCGCCGGCGCATGGGTCGCGCGTCCTTCCACCAAACGACCGAGGTTGACGGACCCGACCCCGTCGACGTCCTTCTCGGGCGAGAGTTCGTCCGCGCAGGGCTGAAACTCCACCCCGGGGGGAAGCGGATGCTGCAACAGCACCGCGTGGACCGTCGCGTCATTCTCGAGGGTCCGCAGTTGTTCCCGTACCGTGGCCGTCGTCGAGTCCGCCGGTAGACTCACTTCGCGGAAGTTCATGCCGACCGACTGGGCACTCCGCTGTTGCTGCCGCAGGTAGAAGGCGAACGGACCGCCGGAGCCGACGTGGACGCTGGCCAACGTCGGCGGAGAGGTCCCGGCGGGCCGCGCTGCGATCAAGGCTCGGGCCTCGCCAAGCAGCTGCTCGCTCACGGGCTTTCCCAGCAAGAGACGCGTCAGGGTGTTCACCCGACTCCGGGAGGGTCCAAGCACCGGCCCGCGGTACTTTAGTCAGTCGTATCCCGTGGCGAGGCACGTGACCGGTGTAGGGCGTCTTCGGGGGCCACACGAGCGCGAGCCGGCCTGCTTCGCCGGCGGCGGCCCCAGGACCTAAACCGAAAGGATTTATACGGCCCGACCCTCGTTTCGGATGAAGTGGTCACCCCGGGCAACCTGAGGACGATTTCGGGGGCAAATACGCCAGATGAAACTCCACCGGCCGTAACGGCCGCTCCTTCGGCCACTAGTGGATCGGACGAGCTCGAGGCCTGGGGCAAGAGCCTCTCGTATCAATCTACCGCCCAGCTCGATGTTCCTCCCAAGCTGATTGATCAGGTCATCGGCCAGGACGAGGCCGTTGAGGTCGCGAAGAAGGCCGCGCTGCAGAAGCGGCACATGATTCTCATCGGCGAGCCGGGAACCGGCAAGAGCATGCTGGCCCGGGCGATGACCGATTTTCTGCCGAAAGAGCAGCTGCAGGACATTCTGGCCTACGCCAACAGCGACGATTCGAACGAGCCGAAGATTCGGGTCGTTCCCGCAGGAAAGGGCAAGGAGATCGTTGCGGCCCAGAAGCTGGAGGCGGCCCAGCGCAAGGAACAGCGGACCATCTTCCTGGTCGTGGCTGCGTTGCTGGTCCTCGCACTCACGGCCTGGATCGTCTGGACGTCCAAGGACTATGACGCCATCCTGATCGGCATACTGGTCATCATCATTCTCTGGGCCGTCGTCCGCTTCGGCTCCGGCCGTGACGCCAGTAGCACGGGCGTGGCGAAGCTTCTCGTCACACATGCGCCCGATGAGCGGCCGCCCTTCATCGACGCGACCGGTGCCCACGCGGGCGCACTGCTCGGAGACGTGAAGCACGACCCGTTCCAGTCGGGCGGCCTCGAGACCCCGCCGCACGAGCGGGTGGAGATCGGCGCGATCCACAAGGCCCATGGCGGTGTGCTCTTCATCGACGAGATCAACCTCCTCAAGATCGAGAGCCAGCACTCCCTCCTGACCGCGCTGCAGGAGAAGAAATTCCCGATCGTCGGCCAATCGGAAAGGTCCGCCGGGGCGATGGTCAAGACCGAGCCCGTACCCTGCGACTTCGTGCTGGTCGCCGCCGGCAACGTCGACAGCGTCCAGAGCATGCACCCCGCGCTTCGGTCCCGGATCCGGGGGTACGGCTACGAGCTGTACGTCAACACCACGATGCCGGACACGCCCGATAACCGCATGAAGATCGTTCGGTTCGTGGCGCAAGAAGTGGTGAAGGACAAGAAGATCCCTCACTTCAATCCGGCCGCCACCGTCGAGGTGATCCGTGAGGCTCAGCGCCGCGCGGGTCGTAGTGGCCAGCTGACCCTCCGACTCCGAGAGCTGGGCGGTCTGGTCCGGGTCGCGGGCGACATCGCCAACTCCGAGGGCGCCACCGTCGTCGGCGCCGAACAGGTAGTCCGGGCCAAGCGGGCTAGCCGCTCGCTCGAGCAGCAGATCGCGGACCGGTACATCGAGCGCCGGCGCGAGTACCGGATGTTCAACACCGAGGGCGCCGCCGTAGGCATGGTGAACGGCCTCGCCGCTATCAATGCCCAAACGGGAATGGCGGAGTTCTCGGGCATCGTGCTCCCGATCGTTGCCGAGGTCACCCCCGCACAGACCCGGAACGGTGGGGTCGTCGTCGCGACGGGCAAACTGGGTGAGATCGCCAAGGAAGCCGTACAGAACGTCAGTGCGTTGATCAAGAAGTACACGGGCGAGGACATCTCGCGCTACGACATGCACATTCAGTTCGTCGGGACGTCGGACGGGGTCGAGGGCGATTCGGCCTCCGTCTCCATCGCGACGGCCGTCATCAGTGCGCTCGAAGGAGTCCCGGTCGATCAGTCGCTCGCGATGACCGGGTCGCTGTCGGTGCGCGGGCAGGTGCTGCCCGTGGGCGGGGTCACCGCCAAGGTCGAGGCCGCCGCCGACGCGGGCCTCAAGCGGGTCCTCGTTCCCGCGGACAACCTCTCCGACCTCGTTCTCGAAAGCCGATACGTTTCGATGATCGAGGTCATCCCTGTCGAAACGCTCCGTGACGTGCTCCGATACGCCCTGGTCGGCCAGGGTACGAAGAAGGACTCGTTGCTGGAGCGGCTCGCCGCCATGGTCCATGCCACCACGCGGAGCGACGTGCCGGCCCCGGCGCCGGCAACGACCCCGTCAGGTCGACCGGCGGCGGGATCGTGAAGGGCGCGACACGGGTCCCAGTGCATCACGGCTGGGAACGAACTACCCGCGGGACCGCCTTCCCGGCCTACCAGACGCCGACCGAAGGCACCGCCGAGGACCGGTTCGTAAACCGGCCCTGCTACGAGTTCAACGGGGCACTCGCGCGTGGGATGGACGACTCCCACTGTCGGCACTGCCGGCACTACCTGACGTCCCGGTGCCCCCACATCGACGAGTTCCTGGACGACGTCGAAGACCTCGAACCCGACTAGGCCGGCGCGCCGCATGACCGGACTTATCGTCGGTCGGTTTCAGCCGTTCCACCGCGGACACCTCGCCGTGGTGACCGCCCTGCGGTCCGCCCATCCCTCCCAGGCCCTCGTGCTCGC
>JASHOK010000079.1 GCA_030041175.1 Thermoplasmata archaeon
CTGACGATGTAGACTCCCACGGCGGCCGTTCTAGATTCGCCCGAGCTTAAGCTTGACCGGGCGCGACGCGGCACGCTCAGGGACCCTGCGGCTCCGGCCCCGCGGATCAGACGGTCTCGATCTCGAAGAGCACCCGGTAGCCGCGTAGCAACCGGGAGACCTCGTCACTCAGGTCGAGCAGCTGGTCCGGCGTCGCCGGCCCGCGCCAGTCGTAGAGGAAATCGTAGTTGCCCTGCGTCGGGACGAACCCGAAGCCTTCCAGGCGCTCCGCCACTTCCTGGGGCTTGGCGCCCTCGCTGTGGAAGCTGACCCGGAGGTAGGTCTCCATCGGGGGCCCGAGCGGCTCGCGGGGGATTAACCCTTCTGCCGTGCGAGACGACGGGTCTTCGACCCGGCCGACCGAGGAAGTCCCTCGGGGTCGATCTCGCCCGCCCGGATCCGGCGCGACGCGATCGGCACTCCATCGCCGGCCCGTACGAGCGGCACTACGACGGCGGCGAGCGGCTTCAAGCCCCGACGGCGCCGCTCCCGATTGATCGTCCGGACGGCACCACGAGTTTCGTCCGAGACAACGATGACATCGGCACCGGGACGGACCGAGCCTCCCCACGGGTCATCCAGCGGGGTGAGCGTCCACTCGCGTCCGGGATACCGTCCCTCGAGAAATCGACGTAGATGGCGGCGCCGCGCGGCATAGGATTGTACGCGTCGGCCGAGGGGCTTCCGTTCGGCGCGAACGAAGGAGTCGGTCGTGATGCCGATGCGGACGACACGGGCCCTCTGGAACGCCGCATCCAGCAGCCTCCGGTGCCCGGCGTGAAGGTGGTCGAACGTCCCCCCCATCACCGCCACGCCAAAGCGACGGCCAGGCGAACGGGTCTTCCCCGATCTCGCCATGGACCGCGGCTACCGAGACGAGGAACGCCGGGAGCGACGCCGCGACGCGCTGTCGGAGTCATCGTCGTCGGGGTCGCTGCTCCCGGAATCCGAGCTGGTCAGCTCGGCGAGAGAATCGAGCTCCCGGTCCACCTCGTCGCTGGGTGGAGGCCCCGACCGGGACCGATTGAGAAGACTCGGCGCCCGGGCCTCTTCGCTGGCCCGGCGTTCTTCGGTCATCTGCGACAGCTGACGCACGAGCGTCAGCCACACGCGGCCCTGGTTGGCGATGGTCCCCTCGACCCGCTCCCGGATCTCCCGGGTCCGCTCGGCAAGGTCCGTTTCGATCCGGCGGAGGTCATGCGTAAACTCGCGTCGGAGCTGGGCGTACTTGAGGTCGGCGTCGGCCGTACTGGCCGAGCCGCGCTCGAGCTCGGACAGCCGGGTCCACGCCTTGCGGACCACCGGCACCAGCCGGTCGGTCAGCACCACGATCTTTCGATCCAGTTCCTCTAGCTCGGCACGCACCGCATCCTCGAGCCGGGTGCTGTCCCGGCTCCGGTCGGCCACGTCGGTCCGGAGCGTTTCGAGTTGCGAGGTGATCTCGGCATGCTCCCGGAGGAACCGTTCCTCGACCGCCATGGCCCGGAGGTCGATCAGGTGCTGGATATCGGTGCGGAGGGAGTCCGTACTCCGCTGGAACTGGTCCTTGACGGTCTTCTCGATCGCGGTACTGTCCGGGGCCCGGGACAGGGCGGTCTCGGTCTCGCCCTTGAGCCGCGCCAGGAGCTCGAGGTACTTTTCGCGCTCCCGGTCGAGACTCTCGCGCAGCTTCTGGTCCGAATACGACTGCAGTCGTACCTGCAGATCGGCGACGGCGTGCATCTCGGCGTCGCGGAGCTCGTCCAGCTTCGCGTCCACCTTTCGGTCGATCCGGCTCTCGAGGGTGGTGAGCTGCTCCTCCAAGAGCGCAGTGGCCCGCGTCTCGCCTTCGCGCAGAACCGCCGCGACCTTCTCCTGCACCTCCCGGGCGCGGCCATCGATCAGGAGCGACAGACGTCGTTCGATCTCTTGCAGCTCCTTGCCCCGACGTTGCTCCGCCTCGGTGATGCGGCCGTCGGTCGCGACGCGAAGCTTCTGCTCCAGCTCCTTGCGCTGGGTCTCGTCCCGGTCCTGCGCCTCGCGCAGGTGCAGGTCGAGTTGCGCGACGAGCGCGCCCCGGAGGTCCTCCTCGGACGCCTGGGCCCGGCTCTTGACGTCGGTCAGCGCCTGGGCCAGGGATTCCCGGAGTTCGGCACGGATCTGCTCGGCCGAGTTCCGGAACGAGTCCTCGCCCCGTCGGCGGAACTCCTCGATCTTCGGGTCGACCAGACCCCGGACGCCCTGGTCGAGTTCCTGGCTGATGATCGTACGCAGCTCGGTGTGGATCCGTTCCTCGGCCTGGGTGATCCGCGACTGGGAGTCCTGGCCGAGGCGAGCCTCCAGTTCCGCCGTCCGCGCCAGCAGGCGGTCGGTGAGCGAGCTCAGCGCTTGCTGCTGGAGCGTGGTCCAGGTCGAGAACCGCTGCTCCATCGAGCCCCGGGCCTCCTTGATGGCCTCGGCCTGCCGCGCCGCCTGATCGGCCAGCGCGGGCTTCAAGCGCTCCTGGACCGCCGTGTCGATGCGGGTAGGATCGAGCGGTGTCGGGGCGGGCGGGGGAGGAAGGGCACGCAGCCGGGCCTCGACGGCCGCGTTGAATTTCTCGGTGAGCTGCTCCTCGAGCGTCTTGGTCCAGGCCGCCGGGGGCACCGGGTTGACCGCCGAGAGTCGCTCGTCGAGGTAGCGCATCATATCGGCTTCGATCTGACGGCGGAGCGCGCCGGCGTCCACATTCACGGAGGTCGGAGCCGCGAGAGGGGTCGCTTCCGCCGCCTTCTGGAGAGAAGGGTCGTCCTTTACGGACATCGGAACGACCTCGACCTTCGCCGCGCGCTTGTCCGGCGCCGGGCCGGGCCCGGTGCGCTGAAGCCACGGAGGAAGCTGACCGGCCACCTCGGGGGCGGGCGTCGCTGCCGGCGTGGCTGGCGGCAAGTCGGCCGGTCGGATCTCCTCGGCCGGCTCCTCACCGGCATGCGCCTGCAGATACTCCTGGGCTCGCCGGGAGAGCTCGGGACTCAGCTCGAGGCGTCGGCCCCGGGGACGCTGCAGCAACAGCGCCGTGCTCTCCATGGCCGTCGCGAGGCGCCACATCTCCTTTCGCCGGTCCTTTCCGCCCTGCCGGTCCGGATCGGCGAGACGTGCACGCAGCGTCCGCAGCTCGACCCGATCGACGCGTTCGGTGACGGGTTGAAGCTTGGCCGTGGCCCCATCCCGGATGTACTGCACCATGAGGGGAACGGCCTCCTTGCCCTTCCCAGACGGAGTCGGGATGCCTCCCGTAATGTCGTACAGGGTCACCGGCGCCTCCTCCCAGCTCGATACGCGCTTGCGGTGTCGCTCGCCCGCGGCTTCGCCGCGAGGCACCCGGAGGACCGCGAGCGCGAGGGGCGTGGCCTCCGCGAAATCGGCGAGATTCGTCTTTGGTTCGGGCAGGAAATACGGGAAGGCCAGCACCGCGCCGAGGGTGAGCAAGGACGCCGGCAGCGTCCGGAGGTACTCGAAGATGGCTTCCATCGTGCCTTCCCACTCTTCGGAGGCGATCACGACGACCGGCTCGGTCGAGCCGCGCGAGAAGAGGAACCCCTCGCCCACGAGGGGGAACAGCTTGGGATCCGGGGGAGGCGGAGGCCGCTGGTCGCGCCGGCTGCCGCCCATTGAGTCGTACCAGCGGAGGACCGTCTCGCCGAAGCTACCCGAGGCGAGCAGCCGTCCGGTATCCAGCACCAGGGTCTTCATGCCGAGGCGCGGCCGGTCCTCGGTCGAGAGGAACATTCGACCGAGGCACGTGTACGTGCCGCCGAACGCCGGGTAGAGGAACAGGTTCCGGTAGTAGGATAGCGGTACGGCGGGGTCCGGGTCCCAGTAGTCCTGGGTGTCCGCCACATTGACGGCCAGATTACCCACGATGCGGATCGCGTCGAGCGTTTCCTGGTAGCCGGGGAAGTCGTTCGGCAGCGCCGTGTAGCCCGGGCTCTCGGCCTCGTTGTCGACCTGCCGGCACCAGACGACCGCGACAGGTTCGGTCGTTCCTCCGCTCGGAGGTTCCGCGGCCTTCGGGCCCGGCGTCGCCATTACTTCTCCCCGGCGGACTCCTTCGCGAGCACGCGCTCGCAAATCCGGGCGAGAGGAAGGGGCGTGTTCACCATGACCGGGATCCCCGCGCCGGTGCTCCCGCCCGGCATTCCCTCGACCGGGGCGCTCTCGACGGTTCCGGAGTCGGTCCAGAGCAGCGGTCGGCCCTCGCCCGTGGAGACGGCCGATGACACCAGGAAGACGTCGTCCTTGGTCGAGATGCCTTGGCCCTCGTGGGCCACGAGGATCGTGCCCATGCCGGCACCGTCGCGCCGGAGCAGGAACTCCTGAGAGTCGAAGCCGCTCTGATAGCTCCGGTCCTTGAGGACGTGGTCGATCTCTCCGTAGAAGTCCTTGAGCAGGTCGGCCTTCGAGATCGCAATGACGAGCGGAATGTTCCGGGCTTTCACGTACCGAAAGACGCCGCGCGCCAGGTTGACCTGCTGCGCTTGGTCGCGCAACGAGGGGAGCGACGGCGACAGCAGCAGGATGATCCCGTCGGCCTCGACCACGAAGCGGCCGAGGAGCGTCAGGCCCCGACGCCAGAGCTCCTGCCGGTCCGGCCGCCAGGTCTCAAAATGCGGGATGACCCGGCAGCTCTTGTCGTCGATCTGGCCCTCGGGCGAGGTGAGCCAGAGCCGGTCGTAGGTGAAGTAATCAGAGATGATCCCGCCGGCCTCGTCGATCGTGTGCATGATCATCGGGCGGGAGGCGGCTTCCGACGGATCCTTGCTTCCGAATCGGAAGCGCATCTTCATTTCGACGAACTGGTTGAATTTCGTCGGCAGCGGGTACTTCGTGAGCACGCCCTGCTCATCCCGGGAGGCGGCGAGCTCGACCCACAGCTTCTTCGGGTCCTCCATGGCCCGGTTGACGTAGTAGCGGGTCGTGGCCTCGAGACTCCCCTCGGGGTCGGTCGGGTCGGTCGTTTCGTAGGTCGTCTCTTCGAGGATGACGTCGGAATCGAGGTCCCCGTAGATCGGGATCGAGCTCGAGTCCGGCCGGGACGGGACATACGTGATCGGCAGGTTGAGACCGAAATGCCCGGAAAGGAACCGGAAGTAGGTGGTCTTCCCCGAGGCGGGGATGCCCACGACCGCGATCCGCGCTGCCGCCGCGGCTGGGCCGGTCTCGTCGGCCTTCCGCGGTGCCCGCTTGACCTTCGTCTTCGGAGTGGTCTTGACAGTCACCGGATCACGCCTCCCCCGGGCGCGTCAGCGCATCTCCGCGAGGCATATTTCCATAAAATCAAGTGCCCCGTCGGCGACCGGGTCTCGTTGCGTGTTCTTGAGACGTATATCCTGTAGCAGGCCGAAAATCTCCTCGACGGAGTTCTCGTGCTGGATCGCCCCTTCCATCAGGGACTGGTCACTGCCACCGACCCGCGCGAGCTGGTAGGTGGTGCGAAGCTCGAGCAGCCGGTCGAAGATTCCGTCGAGCTCGTGCGACAGCTCCGGCTCCTTCCGCTCGAGCCGATGCTGGGTCTCGTCCATGAAGCGGACCAGGGTCTCGGTCTCGGAGTCGTTCTGGATCCGGCTCTGGAGCAGCGCCAGACGACGACCGATCCGGCCACGAGCCTCCGGTGGCAGCCGGTCGGCTTCAACCCAGGCGTGCAGGAGCGACCGGGCCGCCTCGACGACCTCACCCCGGGCGTAATGGATCCGTGCCTCCCAGTAGAACCGTGTCAGGGCGGGTAAGAGCGCCTGGGCCCGGAACAATCGGTTCATCGCCGTTGCGTAATCTCGGGCGACGAAGGCCTCCACGACCTCACCGAGCGGACCGTACCGCTCCTTGAGATGCGGCGGCAACGTACCCCCCTGCAGCTCGAGGACGTCCACCTCGGACGGGAGGGGCCCCGTTCCCGCATCGGCGGGAGGCGGCGGCAGGTCCTTCCGGTTGCGCAGTTGGGTGATCGTGGCGTGCTCGTTCGGCGCCTTCAGCGCCTTGGCAGCGCGGGCGGCGTGCTCGGCGAGCTCCTCGGGATGCAGGTCCTCGAGCGGACGAGCTCCCTCGTAGCCAATGTCGATGAAGGAGTTCACCATCTGAGCGAACAGATCCGTGCTCGTGGCGACCTCCTGGTAGGTGACCTCGGCGGCGATGCCGGCCCCGGTGGCACGGCCCCGCATCTGACCCACGAGTCCGTTCATCTGACCCGAGTCTACGCCCTTGTCGCGTTCCGAGCCACTGCCAATGCCGATGATGCGCAGGGTAAGTTGCGAGGCGTTCGGAAGGACGTGCGGGACGAGGTCGATGCGTCGGCTCGTCTCGGGCGTCAGGGGTTCGTCCGTCGGCGCACGGAATCGGCTCGACGCGTTGTCCCAGCCGTCGGTCACCAGCACGAGTGTGCCGACGACCTCGCCACTCGGCTTTCGGAGCAGGTCGGCGCCGAGCGCGATCCCGTCCCAGATCGCGGAGCGACCGGAGGGGGTCAACATCGAGATCAGGCTCTCGATGTACGGTAGGTTCTCGTGCCGGATCTCGGTCAGCGGAACGGCGACACGAGCCGTGTCAGTAAAGGTGACGAGACCGAAGAACGCCCCGGTCGCCTCGGCGTTTTCGAGGATACGGTAGACGGCCGTGCGCGCGACCTCGATCTTGCGTCGCTCGCCCTGCACGCCGGTGGGATCCGGCAACGGCGCGAGCATGCTCTTCGACAGATCCAGGACCAGGACGTGTCGGGGCCGGACCACCGGCGTTGGAGGCACCTCGAGTTCGTCTGCCAGCATGGCTGGATGACCTACGAAAGCGAGGCGGCCGGGGCCGGCCAGCTGCCGGTCCTCCGCTGCCCTCTCTCGAATCTCCCGGTCACCTCTCGTTTTAGCGTCCGAAAGCTATATGGTTCTTATCCCGCCCGGTCCAGCGGGAATTCGGGTCCGGCCCGGCGATAACCGGAGATCTGGTGCGCACGCGAATTCGCAAAGATAGGGTTATAAACCGAGCTTGGGTCGGCGCGCCGCCCATGGGCAGCATCCGCCAAACCTACATCAAGCGCGTCGCCATCGATCTCATCCGGCATTATCCGGAGGCCTTCACCGGCGATTTCGCGCACAACAAGGAGAAGGTGCTGGAGCTCACCGACCTTCGCGTCGAGGTGGCGGGTCAGCCGACGGTCATCTACAAGAAGCTCGTCAATCGGATCGCCGGTTATGCGACCCGGTACGTGAAGCGGCGACGCGCGACCTGACGGGGGCGCGCTGAGGCGTGCCGCTCCCGCTCTCTCCGACCTCGGTGGACTTCCTCGAAGCCGACCGAGAACGGCGACTCTGGAACGGGCAGTCGCGTCGCTTGCACGGAGCACGTCTCGTCACGAATCCGGCCTTCCGGCGCGTCGGGCGCGCGAACCAGATCCTCGTGGGGCCGACCGACCCACCCGTCGAGTGGGCTGAGATCCGCGGCGAGGCCGAACCGACGTTGCGAGCGCTGGGCATCCGGTTTCGCCGCGTCATGCTGTTCGGCGAAGAGGTTCAGCGTCGCCTTTCCGGCAGCCTCGTAGCCGACGGCTTCCAGGAACGCCAGCTTTGGGTCCTGGCCTACCGGGGGCTGGCGACTGCCCAAGCGTCCGAGGGCGTGCAGATCCGGCTGGTGGACCCCTTCTTGCGGCCGGCGTGGTTCACGCTGACGTACCGCCTTCAGCAGGAGCGCGGGGAGCCGGTCGAAGAGGCCGCAGAACAGACGAGCTTGTACGGCCGACTTGCCGACCGGGCCGGCCGGACGATCCTTGCGGGCTTCCGGGGCGATTCCATGGCCGGCACGGCGGACCTCAACCGGGTCGGGACGATCGGCTCCGTGGAACATGTCCAGACGGCGCCCGAGTGGAGGGGACAAGGCGTCGCGACGGCGTTGGTCTTGCGGGCCACGGATGAGGCGGTGCGCTACGGCTGTCGGGGGGTCCAGCTGGTCACTCACACGCGAGCCCTGGCCGATCAGCTCTACCGGCCCTGCGGGTTCGAAACGATCGACACGATCGGGATCTTCGAACGACACCCGTTCGACTGACCGCCCGCGTCTCGATCATTCGAGGATCTGGAACCCTTCCTGGAGGTGGACGAACTCGACCGGAGTGGTCGGGGCTCCGGCCAGTATGCCCCGGGAGTTGGCCAGCACGCAGGCTCCGACGATCGGGACACCGAAATTGGCGGTGGACCGGTGGACGGGCACCTGGAGCGCCTCCTGTAGGACAGCCGCTTCGGCGTCCGTGGTCCGGGGATGGACCACGACCCCCTTGTTCGTGGCGACGGCGGCCATGCCGACCGTGCCCAGCCCGGCCACGGTTCCTCGGGTGACCGGGACGCCGAGCGCCTCGCCGATTCGGGCACCCACGGCTTCGGGGAGAGCGGGATGCACGATCGCCCCGCGGTCGTTGACGAGAATATTGTTGCCGAGCGCGTTCTGGACGGTGGGGATCACATGGAGCGGACCCAGCGGCCGGAGCCGTTCCCGTTCGTGCGCGCTCGGCTCCTCCGCGACGACCACACCGTTCGAGTTCAGCGCCAGCAGCGACCCGACCAGTTCCGAGTCAAGGACCGTGGTCCGGACCATGGACGTCCCGAACAGGCGCTCCACCTCGTGGCCGAGCGCCTCGGAGATCGACGGGGGCGCGACCGCCCCTCGGTCGGAGACCCGGAGGTATACCCCGAGGTAGGGACTCCCTGCGATCGAAGCACGGCTGACCGGCACTCCGTCGCTCCGGTCGGCGGGCCTACGATTCCTCCGCGAGGTCGACCTCGATGAGGCCGTCCTCGAATCGGATCGCTTTCACTCGGATCTTGGACGGGATATGCTGGGCGCCCCGTCGCCAGATGTAGGTGTTCAACCGTGGGTCGATCCAGATCTTCTCGGGGGCACCGTGCATGTGGCGGACCATGAATCGCCGGACCGTTTCCAAGGCGTGGCCGGCCCGTCGGTGGCGGGCGGGTTGGTGCTTGCTCGCCCGGAGAGGGACGACGAACTCTCGCTCGAGCTCCTCGGTACGGGTTTCGCCCGGAGTACGCGCCATCGAGCCCTCCTACGGTTGCAGGTGACCCCGCTTCCAGCTCCGGCGCTTCGGGTGGCGAGTGACGCGGCGATTCGTTCGCTGCATGACCCAGGCCGGAACGCGGCGGTTGCTGTTGATGACCCGAATCATTCGGAGTTTCCGGGCCAGGCTCTTCCGGCGGGTCGACATCGCTTCGACGTCCTCCCTATTCCTCAGCGACGCGTGATGTGGATCTCTCGGCGTTCGGGCATCAGGCGCTCCAAGAGGGCCCGGAGCGTCGGGTCGTCGATCTGGCGCTGCAGCCGGCCGGACGCCGCGAGCGACATGATCTGCTGTTCGATCGCATTCGCCACCTCCGGCTTTGCGAGGCGGATCCGAGCAAGCCGCTCACGGGCCTCCGGGGTAAGCAGACGGCGCATGACCTCGAAACGCTCGGCTTCTCTCCGCTGGGCCTCCGCGCTCTGCTGCGCCACGGCCACCGGGTCGACGGTGGCGCGGGCCTGCATGTCCTGGATCTCTCGAGCTCGACGCTGACGAAGTGCCGCGAGCTCGGGGTCCTCCTGATAGGCCATGGCGCCCTCCCGTATTCCTCAGTACTCAGAGATACTTGGCGAGTTGGGTATCCTTGGCCGCGAGCCCCTTCAAGAGGTCCTTTGCCAGCTGGTCCAACAGACGTTGGCCGTCGGGCGTCAGCACCCGTCCGCCGTTCTTTTGCTTGCGGACCAGCCCCGCACGCTCGAGCTGCTGGAGGATCTCTCGGAGGATGGAACGGGAACCGCTTCGGGCATGGTACGGAGCAGACCCTTTGTCCCGGCTGCCGCCGTACTCGGAGGCGAGTCGCTCGACGCCCCGTGCGCCGCGCACGTACAGCTTCCGCAGCACGGAGGCGCTTCGGAGGTACCACCAGCCATTCTGCACGGGCGCATTTTCCGTGTGGACGCCTGTCCGGACGAAGGCAGCCCAGTCGGGCGGCTGGACGGCCTTCCGGCTCTCCAGCTCCTGTGCCAAGCGCGGGAGCAAGAGCCCCGGCGGAACGTCAGTCGGATGTGGCATGCGCGCGGCGCCACCCGGCCCACCTATTTAAATCACCGGTCGGGCCGCCGTCAGAACGCCGCCGGACCCTCGTGAATGCGCATCGAGAGGCAAGGGGATGAGTTTACTCGCAGTGGGCCGGAGCGGAGGCACTCGCGAGCGCCCATCGCGGGGGGCAGCTGCATGACCGGTACCCGAAGCGCAGTGGTGCTTGCGGCGGGAGCCTCGACCCGGATGGCCGGCCGACCGAAGGCCCTCCTGGACGTGGGCGGAGAGCTTGCGGTCAACCGGCTCGTCCGGCTCTGCCGGGAAGAGGGCTTCGAGCCCCGCGTTGTCGTAGGCCGTCATGGCACGGAGATTCGCTCGGCGCTCTCGGGGCCCGTCCCGGAGGTCGTGGAGAACCCGGACTGGGAACGCGGACGTACCGGGTCCGTACAGCGCGGACTGGAAGGACTTTCCCCCCGGACCTCGGTGCTCGTATGGCCGGTCGACCATCCGTTCGTTCAAGCTATGACCCTCCGCCGGCTCTGTACCGCTGCGGAACACGACGCCATGGGGGTTTGGTTCCTTCCCACGTTCGAGGGTGCGGGTGGGCACCC
>JASHOK010000080.1 GCA_030041175.1 Thermoplasmata archaeon
GCGACCGAGAGCGTGAAGGCATCCTCGTCCGGGGCCTCGACCCGAACCGGGCCCGACTGCCAGGCCGGTCGTATGCGGGCCGCCGCAAGGATCGCGCGGCTCATGCGCCCTCGGTGGAGAACAGGTGGACGGCCGCCGACGCGCCCGAACCCCCGACATTGTGGGTCAGGGCCCGCTCGGCCCCTCGGACCTGCCGCGACCCGGCCCCTCCTCGGAGCTGCAGAAACACTTCGTAGGCCTGGCTCACCCCCGTCGCGCCGATCGGGTGGCCCTTGGCCTTCAAGCCCCCATCCGGATTCACGGGCATCCGCCCCCCAATCCGCGTTGCGCCGGACAGGGTCAGTCGCGCCGCGCTTCCGCGTCGAGCCACTCCCAGGTCTTCCAGAGCGAGCAGCTCGGCAATGGTGAAGCAATCGTGCACTTCGAGGAAGTCCAGGTCCTTTCGCTCGAACGGGGCACGCCGGAAAGCCTCCTCTGCCGCACGGCGACTCGCGTCGAGTCGGGTCAATGAGGCCCGGGACTGGATCGCGAGCGCATCCGAGCCCGCCCCGCTCCCGACCACATAGACCGGTGTATCGGTGTACTGTCGCGCCGTCTCCGGGGCGGCTACGAGCAGTGCGGCGGCGCCATCGGACACGGGGCAGCAGTCGTAGAGCCCGAGCGGCGCCGCCACGGCCGGGGCGGCCGACGCCTGGTCCCGGCTGATCGGCTTTTGGAAGTGCGCGTTCGGGTTGAGCGCGCCGTTGGCATGGTTCTTGACCGCCACCTCGGACAGGGCGTCCCGGACCGGCCCGTATTCGGCGGCGTACCGGGCCGCCATGAGTCCGTACACTCCGGCGAACGTGAGCCCGGCGAGACGCTCCCATTCCGTGTCGCCCGAAACGCCGAGCCAGTACCGGCGCCGGGCCTGGCTCACGTCCGTCATCTTCTCGAGACCGACCACCAGGACGAGGTCGCGCCGGCCGGAGGCCACGGCGTCGACGGCCATCCGGAGTGCGAACCCCCCGGACGCGCAGGCATTCTCCACCCGGACGGCCGGCATCCCGGGGTGACCGAACTCCTCCGCGGCGATGGCCGAAGCGTTCCCCAGCTGCCACCCGGAAAAGCCGAGCGTGGACAGGTAGAGCTCCTGCACCCGTTCCCGGTCGATGCCCCGGTCGACGCTCTCAACCGCCCGGTCCACCGCCTGACGCAGCAGCGATCGCGGCCCCTCGGGCAGGGCGCCGAACCGGGTATGGCCGGCGCCTACGATGGCGGCCCGGGCGGCCCGACCCGTGGAGCTCGTCGTGAACCAATCCTCTTATCACGCGAATTCTTGCGCGGTATAAAGCGGAGGAATCGAACGACGCCCGAGTCAGGTCCGTACGTGATCGGCGTGACCGGAGCCAGCGGGGCCCCCATCGCGGCGCGGGTCCTCGAGAGCCTACACGCCTCCGGCGAGGACTACGTGGCGGTGCTGTCGAGCGGCGCGGAGGCCGTGATCCGGGAAGAGCTTTCGATGGAGCCTGCGGAACTCCTGAAAGGGACGCCCACCGTGTACGCCGACACCGACCTGGCCGCGCCGATCGCGAGCGGCTCGCGTCCCACCCGGGGCATGGCGATCGTCCCCTGCTCCACGAACACGTTGGCCAAGATTGCCCTCGGGCTGGCCGACTCGCTCATCACCCGGGCGGCCCACGTTCACCTGAAGGAACGTCGCCGGCTGGTGCTGGTGCCGCGCGAAACCCCCTTGAGCGCGGTCGAGCTGGCCCATATGACCCACCTGGCGGAACTCGGAGTCGTGATGCTCGTGGCGGCGCCGCCGTACTATCTGCATCCGAAGTCGGTCGGCGACCAGGTGGATTTCCTTGCGGGCAAGGTCCTCGACCATCTCGGGGTCGCCCACCACCTCTACCGGGGGTGGCGGGCAGGAGAGGCGTGACGCTCCCGTCCTCCCGGCCGGTCCCGGGCAGCGATGACCGGGGCCGGCAGCTGCAGTGGCCGTTTGTCGGCGTGGTGGTCCTCTTGATCGTCCTGATCCTCTTGACGCCGAATCTGTTCTCCACGAGCGGTGGCGGGCTCCAGACCCGAGCCCAGCTCATCGTCGACCGGGGCTCCGGGGTCTCCCGGACCAGCTTCTACGTGGAGAGCATCGGCACTTCGACCCGGTACGACTGGATCGCCATCGGCGTTGCGGCCGTGCCCAGCTGGCCCTTCCGGGGTCCGGCGAGCTCGCTCGGGCCGTGGAACTGGACGAACACGAGCCAGACCCTCGTCCTCGTCGTGTCGAACTCGACCAACCCGATCGCCGTGAACATCAGCGTGAGGTATACGAGCGCGTCCGGCTACCTGACCGACTACGTGGGGTTGTATGCCTTCTACCTTAACTCGACGACGCAGGTTCTGGGCGCCGTGACTCTTCTGTCGACCGCGACAGCGCCTCCGGCGTCCACACCGCTCGTCGACCTGCCGATCTATCTCGCGCTTCCGATCCAGACCTCGACGGGGAGCTGATGCGGCCGCCGCGGATCATCCTGTTCTGGACGGTCGTCATCGCCGCCCTGCTGTTCATCGAGGTCGCCGAGCTGACCCGCCTGTTCACGATCCCGTTCCTGCAAGCGATCTCGAACGTCGTCACCTTCGCCTTCGCCCTCATTTTCGTAACGATCCTCGCGCTGATCGGAGCCATCTTCATCGGGATCTATGTCTCTCAGCGGTTGCTCTCTCCGCGGGGATTCTCCCCGTTCGAGGAGGAGATGCTGAAGATGCGTGCGGACGTCACCGAGCTTCGGCGACAGGTCCAGGACCTGTCGTCGCACCCGGCGAACGGGGCCGCCGATCCGCCCGCCCCGGGATCGCCGCCCGCGGGGGGCCCTCCGTGAGGGTCGCGGTCGTCGACAACGGCGGCCAGTGGACGCACCGGGAGTACCGAGTCCTCCGGGACCTCGGCGCCGATGCCCGGATCGTCCCGAACACGGTTCCCTTTTCCGAGCTCCAGGCCGACGGCGTGGTCCTTTCGGGCGGCGCGCTCAGCCTTGAAGGCACCGATGCCCCGCTCGGACGGGTGGCCGATTGGATCGACCGCGTAGAGGTACCGGTGCTCGGGATCTGCGTGGGACATCAGTACCTGGCCCGGCACTTCGGAGGCGTGGTGGCCAAGGCGAAGACGCCCGAATTCGGACGGGTTACCGTGACCCTGGAGGCCGACGGGGATCCGCTGCTGGGCGGGCTGCCGGGCACCCTCCAGGTCTGGGAAAGCCACAACGACGAGGTCCTCCACCCGCCGCCGCAGTGGCGTCGGCTCGGGCACTCCCCCGCCTGTCACGTCGAGGCGATGGCCCATCCCCATCGTCCGATCTGGGGCGTGCAGTTCCACCCGGAGGTCGAGCACACCGAGCATGGCCGGGAGCTGTTCGAGCGGTTCCTGGCCCAATGCCGATGAGTCCGATTCCCTCATCGTCCGGCGGCGCCCGGCGAAAAATTCGAGGGCATTGGAATGTAGGAAAAACGGATTTATCCGAACCCCTCACAGACAAGAACTATCGAGAGGGAGCTCTCGGCCCGTGATCTCCATGAGCGTATCCACCTCGCCGCCCCGACCGGAGGGTGCGTCGGCCATCGTCGTGGCCGGAGACGAGGAGACGCGTGTGCTGCTGCGGGGCCTGCTCCGCCTGCACCATTACCGAGTCATCGGGGAGGCCGAAGGGTCGACCGAGGGGACCGAGCTGCTGCGGACACACCCCCCCAGCCTGATGGTCGTCGACGCCGCACTGGCGGAAGGCAGCTTTCCCGTGCTGATCCGCGAGGCGCGGCTGCTCCGGCCCGAAATGCGGGTCGTGCTGGTGACGCCGACTCCCGTCCGGCCGGGCGATGGGACGCCCAAGGGGAGCGACGGGCCCGACGCCACGGTGACCCGACCGTTCCGGCTGGCCGACTTCCTGGGAGCGTTGCGCGGTCCGACGACCCACCGCGACCACTAGGTTCGGTCGGGCCGGACCCGGAATGCCGCGAGGGCCGCTTCTTCCTCAAAGTGCAGGGTTCTCGCCGGTACGACTAGGCAGTGCAGCGGGGGTCCGAAGTCTACTTCGGCGAGCTCGGCACAGGTTCCGTACCACCCGCGGGCCGCCTCCGTACCAACCCGAGCCGCGACCGCAAGCCGGAGATCCTCCGGCAACCAGGGGCCATCGCCCGGGTTGATCGGCTCGGCCAGGCGCTGAAGTGCCTCCGGGGCGGTCAGGAACCGCTCCTCCTCCGGCCGCAGGTCGAGCAGCAGAAGTGTGTGCAGGTCCGCCTCACGGTTCTTCTGGATCGCTACGAGCGGAGACGTGGGCGCGAAGCCCGGCGATGGGAACGGCAGCGAGACGGTGCGACCGAACCGGTACTGCTGAAGCCCGAGGAATCCGGGAGCCGCCGAGACGATGCTGGCGCCCGGCAGATAGAGCCACGTGTGTCCCGCCCGCTCGGCGGCGAGCCGGAGTGCCACGTGCGTCGTCGCGGCAAAGGGATCGCCGGCGACGACAAAACCGACCCGGCTTCCCGCCTTCAGTGCCGCCAGGACGTGATGCTCCGACTCCACGTCGGGTCGGCCCAGAAGCTCGATCGATCGTCCCACAGAACGCCCGAGTCGTTCGAGACTGCCCGGCGCCACGACCGAGGTGTACGCCTCGGAGAAGACCCGGTCGCACTCCCGGAGATGAGCGCGGCTGCGTTCGGATAGGTCCTGCTCGTCTGCGAGACCCAGGCCGACGAAGACGAGGACCGCCACGGCGCCGGATCTCCTCCGGCGAAGACTATCCGCGCACGGCCATAACGGGGCAGGGCGCGGCCCGGAAGAGGGTCTCCACGAACCGGCGGGTGATGAGCGGCCCCCGGACGTTCTGTCGGTCTTCGACGACGAGCAGGAAGCCGTACCGCTCCCGGGACGCCGCGGACAGGATCACGTCCGGGATCCGGTGCCTCCGCCCCAGGAGGGATTCAGGCAACAGCGTGTGCCGGTGGCGCAGCTCGAGCCCCCGCGGGGACCGGTCCCCCTCGGGTCGTTCCTCCTGCGGAAGTGCTTCGCTCGAGATCGTGAGGGAAACGATCGGGGCGCTGTCGTGCTTGAGTGCCAGGGCCTCCGCGATCTCCATGCCCTTCGGCGACGGCCCGGAGAGGAACGACGGGAGCAGGATGCGCGAGAACGGCTGCGTGGCCAGCGCCAGTCGGTTCACGACCAATACGTCCGGATCCGCGTGCTGCAGGACCGCGCTGGCGGTGTGCCCGACGAACGGGTTCGAGCTCCGGGCGCTGCCCCGGAGCGTCATCAGAATCCCGTCGACCGACTGCGTCGTGGCGCTCTCCAGGATCTCCCCAGCCACATCGGGCGCGACCCGGACCTCGGGCTCGACCGAAACCTCGAGTGCGGCGGCGGTCTCGTGCGCCGGCACTACGATGTGGACCGATTCGCGCCAGGCTCGGGTGATTTCGGGCAGGCTGCGGTGGGCGATGACGTGCAGGACTCGGATCTCCCCATCCGCATCGAGCAGCTGGGAGCCGAAGCGGATCAGGGGCTCGACCTCCGCCGCCTCGGAGACCGGGATCAGCAGACGGTGGTACATCGTCACGAGCTCCGGAACTTTGCGGGCAGGATCTTCTCGAGCGCCAGGTCGAGATGCAGGACATTGACGTACGACGGTCCGATGAACCCCAAGAGCGGGGGTACGATGTTCGCGTTGACGAGTGCCTGCAGCTCGACCATGGAGAGGCCGGTCACGTTGGCGATCCGCGGGATCTGGACGAGCGCGGCCTCCGGGGTGAGGTCCGGGTCGAGGCCCGAGCCGGAGACGGTCACGAGGATCTCGGGCACCGACGCGTTGACAGCAAAGGGGCCGTACTCCTGCATGTAGGCCTCGGTCTCGTTGTAGAGCGCCGGGTCGGAATAGCCCAGGAGCGTCGGCGACCCATTGAACGAATTGTAGTCCACGGGCGACGGCCTCTCCCAGAACAGCCAGGGGGCCGACAGGTTCTGCGCGATGAGGCTCGACCCTACCACAGTGCCGTTGTAGTCGATGAGGCTGCCGTTGGCGGTGAGCGGCGTCACCTCCTGGGCAAAGGCGGTGATGACCGCCGGATAGCCGAGGCCGAGCACCAGGATCGCGAGGACCACCAGGACGAGGGAGGCGCGGAGATGGCCCAGGATCGGGTGTCGGGTCGCCGGGGCGGTCGGGCGGTCCGTCGCCGACTCATCGGGGATCGGGTCCAGGGGTCCCGGGAGCCGCGGGGGACGCGCCGTCATACGAATCCTCCGGGGAGGAAGTGGCCGATCATCGTGAGGAAGGACTGCCACCCGGGAACCGACCCGAGCCAGACGAGGACGATGTAGACGGCCTTGATCCCGACGAACGCGCTCACGAGGCCGCCGATCCCGTACAGGATGAGGTTCTGCCGGAGCAAATCGATAGCGCTCCTCGGGCGGAACGGGACTCCTCGCAGTGCCAGCGGCACCAGCGCCGGGATCATCAGCGCATTGAACAGCACGGTCGAGAGCACGGCCAAGTGGGGGTTCGTGAGGCCCAGAATGTTCAGCTCCCGGATGCCCACGAAGCCGGCTCCGGCGGCGGCGAACAGCACCGGGATGATGGCGAAGTACTTCGCCACGTCGTTGGTGATCGAAAAGGTGGTGAGCGCGCCGCGCGTGATGAGAAGCTGCTTCCCGATCGAGACCACCTGAATGAGCTTCGTCGGGTCGCTGTCCAGGTCGACCATGTTCCCGGCCTCCTTGGCCGCGCTCGTCCCGCTGTTCATCGCGAGCCCGACGTCCGCCCGCGCCAGCGCCGGAGCGTCATTCGTACCGTCGCCGGTCATCGCGACCAGTCGTCCCTGCGCCTTCTCCCGGTTCACGACCGTGAGCTTGGTCTCGGGACGGGCCTCGGCGATGAAGTCGTCCACCCCCGCTTCCTTCGCGATCGAGGCCGCCGTCAGCCGGTTGTCGCCCGTGCACATGACGGTCCGGATTCCCATCCGACGCAGTTCCGCAAGCCGTTCCCGGATACCGGGCTTCACGACATCCTTCAGGAAGACGAGGCCCATGATCCGCTTGTTCTGGGAGATCGCGAGAACCGTGATCCCCTGCCGCGCCGCCTCGTTGGCGGTGAGGTCCAGCGCGGTCGGCAGCTCGCCGGCGTAGTCGCGCATCGCCGTGACGGATCCTTTCATGATCTCGGTCCCGTCGCCGAGCACGATGCCGCTCATCCGGCGCTCGGCACTGAAGGGAAGCGCGCGGTAGCTCCCGGGTTCGAGGCGGCCGGCCTGCGCGCCCCGCCGGGCCGCGAGACGGACGATCGACCGGCCCTCCGGGGTGTCGTCGAGGCTGGAGCCGATCAGAGCCACCCGAAGCAGGTCGGCCATGTCGACATCCGGGGCCGGTACGAGCTGGACAGCGAGACGGTTCCCGACGGTGATCGTGCCGGTTTTGTCCAGGATGAGGACGTCGAGGTCCCCGGCCGCTTCCACGGCCTTTCCGGACTTGGCGATCACGTTCGCCTGCGCGACCCGGTTGATGCCCGAGATTCCGATCGCCGGCAGGAGGCCACCGATCGTGGTCGGCAGCAGCGAGACCAGGAGAGACGCGGCCGTCGCCACGTCGATGGCCGCGTAGCCGGTGATCTGGCAGAGGTAGACCAGACCCAGCACGACGATGAACAGCGCCAGCGACAGCGCCGAGAGCAGGACATTGAGCGCGATCTCGTTCGGGGTCTTTTCCCGGGAGGTCGACTCGACGAGTCGGATCAGCCGGTCGAGGAACGACTGCCCCTGGACCGCCGAAACACGAACCTCGATCTCCCCTTCCGAGACCTTCGACCCGCCGAGCACGCTGGTCCGGTCGCCGCCGCTCTCCCGGAGGACCGTCTGGGACTCACCGGTGAGCATCGACTCGTCGATCTGCGCCGCACCCTTGACCACGTCTCCGTCCGTGGGAATGGTGTCACCGGGCCGCGCGACGAAGACGTCTCCGACCCGCAAGGCCTCCGCCGGCACCGTCGTCTCCGTGCCGTCCGGGCCCAGGCGGTGCGCCGCCAACCCGCTCTGGATCCGCCGCAGGGACTCCGCCTGGGCACGTCCCTGGGCTTCCGCGATGCCTTCGCTCAGCGTAGCGAACCAGAGGGTCGCGAAGAGGAGGACGGCGGTGCCGAGATAGTAGATCTTGTCGTATCCCTTGGTGAGGTCGGGGAACAGCCGGGGGTCGATCATCACGACCACGATGAAGAGGAACAGCAGGTAGACGGTGAACATCACCGGATGCCGGATCATCCGTCGA
The DNA here is from genome assembly GCA_030041175.1 of Thermoplasmata archaeon. Taxonomy (GTDB): domain Archaea; phylum Thermoplasmatota; class Thermoplasmata; order Lutacidiplasmatales; family UBA184; genus JAKIWV01. The sequence goes on from JASHOK010000080.1 coordinate 8,276, forward strand.
GGGCTGAAGCCGCGGATGGACTCGGCGAAGACGTAGCGCCAGGAGACGCGGGCGCTCGCCCGAACATCCTCGCTGAGCTCGGGGGTGGACGTCGCCATCGCTAGCCTCCGGCTCCGATCTGCGTGAGCGGCCCGAGGGCGATCGCCGGCAGGAAGAGCAGCGCGGTGAGAATGATCAGAAACAGCGTGAGATAGATCATGAACGTGAAGCTCTGCGTCTTCAGCGTTCCGGGACCCGGGGGCAATGGGGACTGCACAGCGAAGTGATGCGAGATCATCAGCATCGCCAGCATCGGGAAGAATCGGCCGATGAGCATCACCGCCGCGCCGACGACGTTGAACCAGAGCGTCGTGTCATTGACATAGACCGAGCCCATAGCGCTGCCGTTGTTCGCGGCCTCGCTGGTGAACTCATACAGGATCGAGGTGAACGTGTGGGCGCTAGCACCCACGCCGGTCGTCGGAAGGGTGGCGAAGCCTCCGAGGAGGGTCGCGACCAACGGGACGAAGATCAGTACCGGATGGATGAGCAGCAGCGACGCCGACCACCCGATCTGTTGTCGCCCGATCTTCTTTCCGAGATACTCCGGGGTCCGGCCGACCATGAGGCCGCCAACGAAGATGGCGATGAGCGTGTTGGTCAGCAGGTAGCCCATGCCGGTGCCGACGCCGCCGGGGGTCGACTGCGTGAACATCCCGAAGAGCATGGACATCTGGCCGATCGGGGAGAGCGCGCCGATCGCCATGTTGTTCGCTCCAACATTGGCGTAGACGCTGACGGTCTGGAACAACGCCCCTTCGGGGAGGGTGAACCGGGTCTCCTGGCCCGCGGCATAGAACGAATTCTGTGAAAGCGCCTGGATCGGAGTCAGCTGAGGGTTTGCGGCCGTCTGGCCAATGATGACCAGCGCCAGGGCCACGAGGAAGACGATCAGGATCGTGCCGATGTACGGAAACGCCTCGCCTTTCCGACGCACGGCGGCCGCGAAGGCAAAAGGGGCCGAGAATGGAATCAGCATCATGAGCCCGACGCCGAACAGGTCCGTCAGCGCGCTCGGGTTTTCGAATGGGTGGCTCGAATTGGCGGCAAAGATCCCTCCACCGTTCGACCCCAGCAGCATGATCGACTGCCAGGATGCCGCGGGCCCGAGCGGGATCGTCTGGATCGGGCCGAGCAACGTGTGGTAGGAGACGCTCGTCGCGAAGGTCTCGGGGAGGCCCAACAGTACGTAGACGATGGCGCCAAAGATCGATACGGGGACGAGAATCCGTACGACGGCCCGCGTGATGTCGACGAAGTAGTTGCCGATCGTTCCGTCCTTCCGAACGAATCCGCGAATGAAGGCGGCCAGAATGGCCAGGCCGGCCCCGGCCGACAGGAACATGTCGACCTGCAGACCGAGCAGCAGTCCGCCTTCCGATACCTGGCTCTCGGTGACGAAGTGGGTGAAATCCGTGTTCGTGAGGAAGCTGGAGGAAGAGTGGAGGGCCAGGTCCCAGCTCATGTCCGGGATCCCGGCGGTGTTGAGGACCGGGAACTGGTTTTGATACAGCAGCAGCAGAAAGACCCAGGCGAACAGAGCGCCGTTCGAGAGGAGGAAGGCGATCGCGTACTCCCGGACGCGCATTGAGTGTCGGGGGTTCACGCCCAGAAGCCGGTAGATACCCCGCTCGATGGGGCCGAAGATCCCCTCCCCGAAGGTCGGGCGATTCATGAACACCCGGCCCATGAACGCACCGAAGATCGGCGCGATGGCAAGGACGATGCCGAAGGTGATGGCAACGTCTAGGTAAGACCCTACCAGGCTGAGCGGATTCGACACGTTCGCCACCGAGCTAGAACGCGTCCGGCCGCAACATCGTGTAGATCAGGTACACCGCGATGGCGGCGGTCAGCACCGAGAAGACGATCAACCCGAAATGCGGGCCGATTTCTTGGAGCGACACAGACTGCGGACGGACCCAGATGCCGACTATTTAGAGCTGAATCCTCCATGCGACGACCGCTCACGGAGGAATATCCCCCCTATCCCTCTGCGTAGCCGCGGGCACTACATCCGACGCCGAGTGCGTACGCGCTTCAGTCGGGAACCGCGGGCTCCGGTTTCGTCCGGCTACGCGACCGACGCGACATCTGGCCCACAATGTGCCGCATGGCGCGCTCCCGTCGGGCCTCCGCTCGTTGGTACCCGACGTCGCGCGTACCCTGTGTAAGGAGCACGATCACCCGCCCCACCGAGCTGCGGCCGGTGCGGCCCCGGCGCTGTATGGTGCGGATCTCGCTCGGGATCGCCTCGAAGAATACGACGAGGTCGACATCGGGGATGTCGAGGCCCTCTTCGGCGACGCTCGTCGCCACCAGCACCGGGAACATGCCCGCACGGAATCCTTCGAGCACGCGGGCTTGTTCCTTCTGGCTCATGCCCGGATCATCGGCATCCCGGGTGGCCTGCCCCACAAAGCGCCCCACGGTCCAACCCTCCTCGGTGAGGCGGTCGTGAATGCCCTGGACCGTGTCCCGGTACTGGGCAAAGACCAGGATCCGCACCGGTTTCCCCTGAGCGGCCTGAATGGTTTCCCGGACGATGTCCGAGAGCAGGTCGAGCTTCGGGTGCGACGCTTCCCGGCTCCGTTTGAGGAACTTCTCGCCGGCGGCACGGGCCTCCGCGACCGGTGCGAGCTTGAGAAAGGCTGCGTCGCCACGGGAGGGCTTCTCTTTACCGGCCACGCGATCGAGGTACTGCAGAAACGGCGCGACGCCTTGGGTCTCGAGTCGGTCCTGGGCGTGATGGATGTGGAGGAGGATCAGCTGGTGGAAGAGCGGTCCGAACTTGCGGGTCATCGGTCCGGGTCGGGCGAAAATCTCAGCCCGCAGGGCGATCAGATCCTTGACAGAGAGGTAGGCGATCGGCTTCTTCCGGAGATAGCCCATCTGCTGGAGCCG
>JASHOK010000081.1 GCA_030041175.1 Thermoplasmata archaeon
GGAACCATCGGTTCGGGGAGCATTTCTCTCCGGAGCCGGGGGGAACTGCCGCTCGGGGCGCGAATCTGCCGTCAGTGCGGGCACGCCGAGCTCTTCCTACACGATCTGTCGGTCGTCCGGAACCCCTCCTCGTGGAGGCCGGGCGAGTTTACCGTGATACAGTCCACGGGTCACCACCACCACGAGCAGGCGGCTCCTCCGACTCCGCCGGCTCCGCCACCTCCAACCCCCGCCCCAGCGGTCACCCCGATGCCCGCGCCACCGGTACCCGCTCCGCCTGCGCCGACCACGCCGTCCATGACCCCCCCTCCTCCGCCCGTCCCTCCGCAGCTACCGACGCCGCCTCCCCCTCCACCGCCGGCGCCCCCCCAGCCCGCGGTCGCGGACTCTACGGCCGCTGCCGACGCCTCATCGGGGAGCTCGGATGCGTCCAAGGCGACTGCCCCGCGGAAGAAGACTCGAAAGAAGTCGAGCGACTCCTAGGGTCCGGCGGCAGGAGAACTCGCTGCCAAGCCGGTCCGCCGACCGGCATCGGACGCTATGCTCCTGCGGTTATGTAGCATCGACCGCATGGGGCTTCGGTGGCGAGATCGATGATTGTGAAGACTATTCACGTGCCAATTGTAGTCCGTGACCAAGAGACGGCGCTCCGCTTCTACACCGAGACACTCGGCTTCGAGAAGCGCCAGGACTACCAACAGTCCGGACGCCCTCGTTGGGTCACGGTTGCTCCCAAGGGCCAGGAGCTGGAGTTCATCCTGGTTCAGGGCGAACACCCGGCCTCGCATCCGAAGCCCGACGCGGATTCTGGCGGCAATCACACCGTCTTCTTGACAGACGACTGCAAGAAGGACGTCGAAATGCTCAAGGCGCGGGGCGTGCGTTTCAAGGATGGGGGTGCCGTGGAGGCACCGTGGGGAACGGCCGCGTACTTCACGGATCCCGACGGGAACCACCTGACCCTGCTCCAACCCGTGCCGCAGCAGCACTGAAGCGATCTGTCGCGGGCGGACCACAGAGAGGTCCCAGGTCGACGACCTGTCGGGCGGAAAGCCCCTAGTCAAATGGCTCGGTCTGCGAAAGCGATTCTACTCAGCGGACCCCGAGAATCCTGATAGCGGGGCATGGATTTGAACCATGGATCTACGGGTTATGAGCCCGTCGGGATTTCAGGACGGCCGAATTCGTCGACCGCTTTCCTGACTACCCTACCCCGCTGCGACCGAACCAAGTAGGCCGGTCTATTTAGCGCTCTCGCGGAACTGGCCCCAACTCGTTGCGGAGCACCTCCCGGTGGGCCCGATGCCCTGGAACGTGCGACCTCATCTGGGAAAAAGTAGCCTTCCCCGAGGTTTCCCTCGGGGAGGCGAAAGGGTTGTCGGTGCTTCCCCTCAGCTTAGTCCACTACCGGAACTGGCGGCGGCGCCCCCGGCGCGTAGATGCTGATGTACCCAGTCGCAAGGGCTAGGTCCTGGTTGACCTCGCTTCCCACGACGAACGTGATAAAGCGGGACGACTCGCCGGTCGGCGATCCGACCGTCACGTACTCCAGCTGGCGCCAGCCGTAGTACTGGGTGTTCGTACACGCCGTCGACGTGCCGAGGCCGCAGTTTGCCGAAACGCCCGCCAAGATGTTCGTCGCAGTCGGGACAATGGGTACGGTCTGGCTCGGACCCTCGAACGCGGCGATGTCTGCCTGGTCCTTGGCCTCATACACAATCCCGTTAGAGTTGAAGCCAATTCCGTTCGGGTTGGCGATGACCGCGCTCAGCAGCGCAGGGTTACCGACCTCTCCAGTCGCGGTGATACCGCACTCAGAGAGCTCGTTCCCCTTGTCAGTACCACATCCACCGCTCGGGCCCAGCAGCAACTGCACGAAGGACTGTTCCGTGCCGCTGTTGTCTGCCCGGTGGTAAATCTGGATTAGCTTCCCCGCGTCCGCGCCATCGTCGTGGATGCACTCGACGCCGTTGTCTCCCGCCGGCGAGCAACCGGCGGGGAACCCGATGTCGGACCACGAGAACTGGTAGCCGCCGCAGTCAGCTGAGGTGCTGCCCGTGTGGACTGTCGGACCCAGCGTGCCGCCGGCGGCGTTGTCGGCGTTCTCCCAGGCGGGGAGAGCGTAGGCCGCGCCACTGTTGCCGAAGCTGGTCCCATTCCCGTTACACTCGTAGATCGCGGTCAAGGTCGACTGGTTGAAGGTCGGGAAGGTGTCCGCGTAGTAAGTGTCGGCGAGATAGTGATCCGCCAAATCGCTGGTTCCCCAGATCCCGCTGCCGTTGTCGTAGATCACGTCTACGCCATCGTAGCCAATTGGAGTTTGGACCACCGTTGCCGGACAACCGTATCCGGACAGTGCACTGGAGGACTCCAGGGTGGACGATGCGCCGATGTCAATCGCACCAGCACACACCGCAGTCACACCGGAGGCAGAGCCACCCTGTTGATCCGCTATAGTCACTCCAGAGTTGTTCTGTTCAAACCAGTTGACCGCAATCACGTCCAATGGGTAGACCGTCGTGCTGCCGCCAATCGATACCGTGTACTGGGGCGACGGGGTTCCGACTGTCTTCGTGACCCCCCCCTGCCACGCAACGAGCCACAGATACAGAGCCGCCGCAGCCGCAACTGCGATCAGGATCAGTATCAGGGTCGCAACGACCGGCGACACCGCCTTCTTTTCCCGGAGACGCCGGGAGAAGGCTTGGCGTCGGCGTTGTTTGTTCATTCGACTTTCTCTCATTTCTTCCCTTCTCTCCTCTGTTGTTTTCCCGCCGACTGCCCCAGTACCAGGGCCTTTCGGCAGCCAAGGAACGAGATGGAGTCTGATAATTCGGTTCGAAGTAGACTACGTAAGCAGTAGGTTCCACCCAGCGTTCCCGGGCCGCACCGCAGCTGCACAGAGAGGACCGGCGCCTCCGGATTTGCCAGAAATTCCGGGCGCGTGGTTTAAGTGGGCCAGAAGTCGATTGGCCGCCGATGGGGTCGAATCCCTCTCCGGCAGTTCCCGGGGGCCAGGGATCGACAACGCCTACCAGCACTACCTCGGGCGCTCCGGTTGGAGCCGGGACGAGCCCTGCCGACTCGCCGGCAGCCCACCGAGAGCTGGGGAGCGGAAAGTCCCGCCGCCCGCTTAGACCCGAAGTCCTCTATGCTGTCGTGACGGTAGTCATCGCCGTGGTCGTCGTCGTCGCGGCGATCGCCATCGTCGAAGGGCGTCATCACACCAGCGGCTCGTCGAGCGGCCAGGTCGTGACGGCGGCGGGCACCATCTACTACATCACGGTGGGTCAATACAACGCAATTTCGGTGGATCCGGATACTCCGTCCGTGATTGCCGGGAGTTTCAAGTGTACCTACCCAGTTGTGCTATACACGATGGACACCCAGCAATTCGAGGCGCTGGTGACCCACAACGAGGTCAACTATACCTGGACCTCGGGGCAAATCCAGAACTACACCGTCTACCACTTTTCGGCGCCCGTCGCTGCTGGGGCATGGTCGCTGGTATTCATTGATCCCTCGAAGATCAACCCCGTGACTGTTGTGTTCTATTCGAATGTAACTCTTGGCCCATCCTAAGGCTCGACGCCGGGCTTTCGGACCTAACGGCGGCCGGGGAGTGATTCTCTAGGTACGAGGGGCCAGATGTCTACGGAGTTTACGACATCTACGGAGGTCCCGTTTAACCGGACGGGCCACTTCTAGTTCGGGGTGAGTACCGGGTGAGTACGCAAGAGGCCGCCGGCGGCGCCGAGCGAACCGTCCAGGAGCGGAATGCCCCCCCGGTCCCTCGAGTCCCCGCTTCCGAGTTCAAACCGAAGGACCGAGCGACGCTGCGGAGACGCGCGGCGGAACTAGAAGCTCGCCTCGTCAAGCGCTCGGTTCTCCCGGAAAAGCTCGTCATCCAGTCCGAGCTCGGATACATGCGTCGGCAGTTACTCGCCGACAAGCGCGGAGTCGACCTCACATATCCGGTGAACCCGCCGTATGCGTTCGCACGAATTCGCTTCGACGAGAGCTCTGGGGAGTTCCAATACTCAATATTGGAACCGACTCTCAAGGACCCGGAGAAGGAACTACTCGTCCAAATCCGAGCTAGAATGGAGGCGATGATGGCGCAGGAGGAACTCCCCATCGTCTCCGGGCAGACCCTCGAGCAGTCCGCGGAGCTTCGCGACTATCTCAAGCGGCGGTTTCTGGCAGTACTCGACCTGTACAACATTGGGGTGCCGGAGAAACGGCAGCCCGTCTATCTGTACTACCTACACCGGGAATTTCTGGGACTGGGACGCGTCGACGCGGTCCTCCGTGATCCCTTCCTCGAAGATGTCAGCTGCCTGGGACCGGCCGTTCCCCTGTACGTGTACCATCGTGTGTTCGGGTCGCTCCGGTCCAACGTGAGCTACGACACCGACCTCGAACTGAACAAGTACATCTTCCGTCTCGCGCAAATTTCAGGCAAGCATATTTCGGTCTATCGGCCGATCCTCGACGCGACGCTCCGGGACGGCAGCCGAATCAATCTAACGCTTGGGACGGAGGTCACGCGCAAGGGCTCGACGTTCTCCATCCGAAAATTCTCTGCCGACCCGGTTTCTCCGGTCGACCTCCTACGATTCGGATCTGTTTCCGCTCGGCTGATGGCGTACCTGTGGACCCTCGTAGAGTTTCACCGCTCAATCCTCATTTCTGGGGGTACGGCCAGTGGAAAGACAACCCTTCTGAACGCGATCTGTATGTTCATTCGGCCCGAGGACAAGATAGTATCGATCGAGGACACCCCGGAAATCCACATCGACCACCAAAACTGGATTCAGTCCGTTGCCCGCTCGGGCTACGGCGTCTCCGCGGGGGCAAGCGGAGTCTCGGGTTTATCCGGTATCTCCGCCGAGGGCGCGAAGTCCCTTGGAACGGTCAGCCTCTTTGACCTCTTGGTCGCGGCACTGAGGCAGCGGCCCGAGTACGTAATCGTCGGGGAGGTGCGTGGAACCGAGGCCTTCACACTGTTCCAAGCCATTTCCGTTGGCCACGCGTCAATGTCCACAATTCACGCCGGTTCGATTGGTGAGCTGCTCCACCGGGTCGAAAACGAGCCGATGAACATCCCTCGTGTCCTGTTCCAAGCGCTGGACACAGTAGCCTTCCCGGCCCAGGTAACTACGGGGAGTACTCGCGTCCGTCGCGTGACCAGCGTAACCGAGATCCTGGAGGTCGACTCGACGACGAACGAACTGCTGACGAATGACGTCTTTCATTGGGAGCCGGCCGTCGATTCCTTTACGTACCTCGGTCGGAGCTTTGTCCTTGAAAAGGTCGCCAAAGCGAAGGGCATCTCGCTCCAAGAACTGGACGCCGACCTTCTGCGGAAGGAGAACTACCTCCGACTGATGGACGTCCTCAACCTCACGAACTATCGGGACGTCAGCCACGCCATCGCAAACTACTACGTCGATCCGAACGACGCGCTCCGTGAGCTCGAGCGGAAGGCCGCTCGCTGACGACCATGCCCTCCGCGGCTGAAGAGGCTCCGGTTGAAGGAAAGAAGTCCTTCTTCGGCCGTTCGCGCTCGTCGACTCCCCAGACGCCCTTCGTCGAGAAGTATCGCACCTTCTGTTATCGGGTGCTCGGCGCGCGTCTCGAGGGGGGCTCCGGAGCCGAGGCTCTGGCGGAGACACTGAAACAAGTTGGGATCAACGCGACGCCTGGCATGCACCGAGCCGTCCGGCTCATGACAATTTTCATCGCCATCGCTGTTTCCGCGCCCCTTTCGCTGATACTGTTTGCCGTACTCATCAGGTCCCCGATTTGGTACTTCTGGGTGGGGGGCATTGTGTGCGTAGCTGTCGGCGCAGTGGCTCTGTCTTTCAATCTGCTCATCAGCACACGGCTCTCCAATCGGAAGAGTCAGCTGGAGCGGGAGTTGCCGTTCAGTCTGAGCGAACTATCCGTGCTGGCCAGTACGGGGGTCTCTCCGATCGAGCTCGTTCGGCGGATGGCGAGGCGGGATCATGACCCGGGGATCACCGCCGAATTCCGGAAGGTCCAGTACAAGGCGGAGGTCCAAGGGAAGGACCTCATCACAGCTCTCGCCGAGACCGCAAAGGAATCGCCCTCGAATGCACTCCGCGAGGCGTTCTGGGACCTGGCGAACATGATTCACCAGGGCGGGAACCTGGACGAGTACCTGCGAGGTAAGTCCGACGAGGTCCTCAACCTCAAGCGGTCTGTGCAGCGAGAGTTCATCGAACGGCTCTCGACGTTCCTCGACATGTACGTGAGCCTCGTGGTTATCGGGGTTCTCATGATCGCGGTCGGCGCATTCCTGATCAACTCGTTCGGGAGCACCGCCGCCGGCTTGGACGCGAACGAACTCTTGCTCCTCCTGACCTTCGGATTGGTCCCGGTCGCCGTCGCAATGACCGTCGTACTGATTTCCATGGCTTGGTCCCGGGTGGAGTGAGTTCCGTGAGGCGTGCCTGGGCGATCGTATCACTTTCGGTGACGCTCTCCGTCGTACTTGTCCTAAGTGCCGGAGCCGCGAAGGGGGCAGGACCCGCCCTTGAGGTCGTACCGGTCTCTCCGTTGCCGGGCTCCACGGTCTACAACCAAACCCCAGCAATCGTCGCAGAGTTCGTGGATAACACCAGCACAGTGGTGCAAGGGAGTATTGCGATGATTGTCAACGGCATCAACGTCGCCGGAGTAGAGGGATTCTTCACGACGGCGACGACGGTTCAATACGACGTGAATTCCTTGCTGAAGCTCCACCTCGGTCAGAACAACGTAACGGTCATGGCCTCTGATCAAGCCGGAAACACGGCAAATTATACCTGGAACTTCTCCGTGGCGGTTGCGCCCCCGAAGCCGTTTTCGATCGCGGTGAACCCCAGGGTCCTGCTGCTTGACATTGGAATCGGAGTGGCCGTGTTTGCCGCGGCCTTTGGCGCGACCTACGCGTACGTCCGTGAAACTCGGCGGTTCACGTTCCGCCGGTACTTTGCCATTCATCCCGTCGAGCGAGGTCTCCTGACCCTCGCGATCCCGCTATTCGTCGCTTTTATCTTCACCTTGGTCGCGCTGTCCTACGTTTTCAGCAATCCTAGCCTCCCCTGGTACTCTACCGAAGCGGTACTGGTTGCAGCACTTTGGATTGGGCTAACGGCGTACGCGATCGATGCGCGGCGTGCGATGAACCGTATCCGGGCCTACGAGCGTGCCTTCGCACAGTTCTTGTTCGAACTCGCAGACGCGCTTCGGGGTGGTCTGGACCCGGCGAAGGCCATTACGGAGCTTTCCAAGACTCACGTCGACATCATGCAGCGGCCGCTCCGGGTGGCCGCCGACGGGATCCAGGTAGGTCGACCTTTCGAGGAAGTGCTTCGCAACATGGCCGCACCGATGGGAAGCACACTCATTTCCCGCTACGCGAGCCTGATCGCTGACGCCTCGACAGCCGGTGGTGAGACGGCCATCGTCATTCACCGAGCCGCCAAGGACATGGACGACTTTATCAAGATCGAATTCGAGCGCAACAACCAGCTGTCCTTGCCCATCGCGGTGCTGTACATCGCCTACGGAATCACGCTGGCCGTGCTCTTTTCTCTCCTTTACCTGGCTCCCTCCCTCGGGAGCGTGAACCTGGGACTTATCACGTCGGGCAGCTCGGCCCTAGGTGGCACAGCAACGACCAGTTCGGTGCCCAGGCTGAGCGTGGCAGGCCTTCGCGACGACTTCCTCTATCTGGGCCTTATCATCTCCATCGGTACCGGTGCGATCATCGGCGCGTTCACGGAGGGGAAAGTCAAGTACGGGCTTCTGCATTCCCTTGCCCTCGCGCTCGCGACGGTCATTGCCTTCGCGATTATCTTCCCGTGAGACAGCGACGAGCCTCTACGAGCTCGGCTCAAACGAGTACTGAAGCGCCTCCAATCCAATCAATCCGACGTCATTTGCGACCTGCAGGGTGATGCTGTACGTATCATCGGCAGTGAATTCGCACGGGGAACTCCCAAGCTCCACCTCTTCTCCTGAAAACAAACCGGAGCACGCGCCCATCGGCTCGAAGTTCGAGTCGTCAGTGCTCGTAACGGTCCAGAGCCACGCAACAATCGTCTGATTCGTGCCGGGCTGGGTTGACTCGGAGCCATCCAGGGCCGGGATGTAGGATAGTGAGTTACCGGATTCGACCGGAATCAGGGACACCGTAGCGATAGCAGTCGGAGGAAGATAGATCGAATTGAAGACGTTTCCCAAAACAGTGTAGAGGGAAATCTCGAGGTCGCTCGTAAGGCTGACACTCGAACCGATTGGGATCCCCGTTCCGGGAATCAAGTCGATTCCGATCGTCGCCTGTGCAAAGGGATTGAGCTGGTATCCCGGTATCGGGTTGGTGGGGGTGCACGTCCCCGTTCCGGGCGCGGCACAGAAAATCGCTACCGGAATGCCATCGATGCTGATCGCCGAAATATTGGAAGGGTTGACAGTTTCGCTCTCGACGAGGAAACTGATGCTGCCCGCCAGCGTAGGGGTTCCCGACTGAGGAACTGGAGTCACCGTCAATACCCGGATTGACTCGAGTGCCCGGTCGTGATTGACGGCCTCCTGAGTCAGTAACTGTTTCTCGTAGGTCGCTACGAACGCAGCGAATGCAACCGCCGCACCGATCACGATCAGCACCAGCATGAGGGTGCCGACGATCTCGGATAGGCCCCGGGAATTCTCCCGGAGGCGCCGCATAGCGGGCGAATCGCCGTGGCGAACTTAGGCCTGTTCCACGGAAACTCCGTAGGACACCGTATCTCCTTCCATACTGCCGGAGGTTCAGTTAAGGTCTCCCGGCCCGTTTAGCCGACCGTGGCTATATCCGTCGAAGTTCCGGGCCTGGACACGATCATCCCAGAGGTTGGGGATGGCCGGGTCGTCCTCGTCGAGAGCGGAGCCGACCCAGCGAAGAGCTTCTTTGTCCGCC
>JASHOK010000082.1 GCA_030041175.1 Thermoplasmata archaeon
TCCCGCGATGGCGCGACCGGACCGCCTTTCTCGCGTCGCGAACGATCTCATCGTGGTCGAAGGCTAGCGCCGGAAGGCCCCGGAGGGGCAGCCAACGCGCTTCGGCCGCATCCGAGCCTCCGCGGGGAGGGCTCCGCCGTCCTCGGAGTCGGAAAGCGACCGTGACTGTCGGCCCGCGGGGGTCCCGGCCCGGCCGCGAATATACGCCCAGCAACGTCACCGAGGTTGGGCGAAGACCGGTCTCCTCCTCCACTTCGCGCCGTACCGCCGTTTCCACGGTTTCGCCGGGCTCCACAAAGCCGCCGGGAAGGGCGAGCCGACCACGAAACGGGTCGTGCCCCCGAACAACGAGCAGAATCTCGCCGCGGTCGATCCAGACCCCGTCGACCGTCAGGGAGGGCCCCCGGAAAGGGCGGCGCGGCACGCAGCCCCAAAGCTACGAATATATAGGGGCCGAAGGCGCGTGTCTATCCACGTGCCTGACCCAAAGACCGGGAACAAGGGCGCGTCGGCACGTTCGGCCGCCGCCAAGCCGGGCGACAAATCCGGTTCGGCGCGCGCGTCGGGACGGGCCGAGCCAAGTTTCGACGACTTGGCGAAACGGATTGCCGCTCAGGGCCCTCGTCGCGGGTCGGTCGTTCAGCCACCGTCCGCTTGGCAACCGGACGAGGTCACGCTCTCCTTTGCACTCCGGCTGATGCCGGACGGCAACCACCAGGAACTCCCGGCTCCCATCGTCCTTGCGACGATTCTCATCGCGGCGGAGAACGAACGGCGCCGCCTAGTCCACCTTCTATCGGGCGGAACCGAGGAGATCGAGGCGATCGCCAACGTGTTCTGGCCGCTGATTGTCCTGCCCGCGCCGACGCCGCCCCATATCGCGATCTTCGACGGGACGGGGGTTTGGACGCGCACGTTCCGGTACACCCTGCTACCTCCGATGGACCGCGTACACCAATTCCTCGACACGCCGTCCGCAGCGGCAGATTTCGTGGCCCAGGCACGATCCCTGGTGCCGTTGTTCGGACATGACCCGGGGGCTGAGCGTCTCACGGTCGAGGGATTCCTCCCGGTCGACCCCCCCTTACTCTTCGACGTGCTGTCCCACAGCGATTTTCGGAGCGACCCGCAGGTGCCACATGCCGGCTTCCTGCCGGCTCGTCACGACGCCGCCTGGTATCGCGATGTTGTCAGCAACATGCAGCGATGGCTGGACCGCTTCGAGCAGGACCTGGCGACCCTGACGGGCGTCCGCGAGAAGGTCGTTCTGCAGGTCGCCCGGCTGACGGCCGAGTTTGACCAGGCCGGGCACCGCCTCGAGGAGGAAGTCCAGCGCCAACGCGTCGACACGCTCCGCTCGGTCGAAGAGGAGATTCAGGGCATTCACGGTCGGCACCAGCAGACGATCCGCACCCATCTCGAGGGGATCCGGGTGGCTCAGGCCCAGTCGGTGCACGCCCAGGCCTCCGCCGCCACCGCCGACACGCTGACGCAGCGGGCGAAGCACCGGCAGGCCGAAAGCGACCATCATGTGTCCCGCGCCCGGGACGCCGAGCGGACCGCACGGCAGGCCGAACGCGATGTCGAGGACCTCCGGCGGGAGCTGGAACGCGTCCAGGCCCAAGAACGGACCGACCTGGAGCGCTCCATCTCGCGGGCCAGTCACCTGGAGCAGGAGCACGCGCGTCGTCTCGCCGACGCGGAGTTGGCGCGGGATGAGTTCGTTTCCGTATCGGGCGACCTCCTGAAGGCCATCGATGGCCAGCTAGCGGCCCGCTCGATGCAGAAGAATCTCCTCGCCGGCTACTTCCTGCCGCTGACCTCTCTCGCCCAGGTCCGGGTCATCTGGTTCCCGTTGTGGACCGCGACGCTCCGGGGTCCCCGCGGCGTCCGGCAACTCGTCTTCCCCCCGATGCAGGTACGGACAGAAACGGGCCTGGTGGACACGCTCAAGAGCCTCTTCGGGGGCGTGGTGCTGCCCCTCGAGCCGAAGACCGCACAGTTCGACAAAGTACTGCGAGCCACGATGGAAGAGTCGCTCCAGAAGGATCCCTGGCTCAGCGTGGCCACTCAGGAGCTCACTCGGGCCGCGGACGTCCTCGCGGACCCCGACCTGATCGCCCGTTTCGACGAGGGGCTTACGGAGCTCCGCTCCGCGGGCTGGATCAATGCGAAACAGGCCGCGGACTTCCGGAAGGCCTATCTCACGCGCACCACCCGACGGGAGGGCGCCCCCCGTCCCCCCGGACTCCCGGCTGGCGCGGCGGCCGAGCCCTACCAGCCGCCACCGCCTCCGCCCCCGAAATAGGGATGGGAATCGCCCTTGCAGGGCCCCGCACCGACCTCCGCGCGTACCGGGTGCTCTCCGACAGGTTGAATTTCCACGGCGAAGCTGTTCTACCGGGGGTCTAGGCTATCGGCCTGGGCCTGGGAAATACCGTGGCGATCAGCAACCCTCCGGACCCGACGCCACCGCGCCGGCGCCGGAGCCTTCCCATGGTCCGCACGGACCCGCCGGTCCGCGACAGCGGAGGGGGGATCTCCGCCGACGACCCCGACTCAGATCCCGCAGGGCCCCCGGGGGATGCGAGCTCTGGCTTCGAACGCAATCTGGCGGCTAGCTTCCCGCTGATCTTCCTCGGGGTGGGGTGCCTCGCGATCGGCGTCATCCTCTGGCTCGAGAAGACCCGGGCCGTCATAGGTCACATCCCGATCTGGCTCCCGTTTCTCGCCGTCGGGATCATCGCTGTTGCGGGGGCGACGCTCTCGTTGTTCGCCGAACCCGACCCGGTGCCGGGTGAGTCCTCGGGGCCTCCGTCTCGAAAGACTCCGGCCCGGGACGGGCCGATCGGGTCTCGGGCCCGGCGGCAAGTCCCCCTCCCGCCGGCTCGACCGCGTGCAGAAATCGGTCGCCCGGCCCCCGTACTCCGTGCGCGAGCGTCGAGCCCTTCGGGGGAGACCGAGGCGAGGGTCGGACCGGCACCGGGCACGACGTCAGCCCCAAGCCCGGTACCGGGGCCGTCCGAACCGCTCGACAGCGACGCCGGCGCGCTGCTCGCGGAGATCGACGCAATCGATGCGGCTATCCACGGCTCACGTGCATCCGCTCCAGCCCGGCCTGCGCCTATCTCGAAGACCGGCGGCTCGGCTCTGACCGCTGCACCCTCCATGGCTGCACCGGCGGGCTCGGGCCCGGTCGGCGCTAACCCCTCTGGCATGGCTGCTCAGGCTGCGGAGTCGCCTCGTACCCGGGATCATTGCGTGGGGTGTGGGTCGACGATCCTTCACGCGGGGTCCCCCGTCCGCTGCCAGGTCTGCGGGGAGCCACTCTGTACCGATTGCCGGGATCGGTCCCTAGCCGAAGGCAAGCCGAATCTCTGCCCGCTGTGCGGCCTCCTGGACTCGGTCCACTCCAAGGGAACGCCGACCGGGGCCCCAGCGCAGTCCACGCATTAGACGTCGGAGGTCCGACTGGGCTGCACCGCGCCTTCCCAGGCTGAAGAGCCTACCAGGGCGAGTACGAACTGACTCGGAACGTCGCCTCCATACCCGACCCATTCCGGCACGACCCGGACGCCCAGGCAGAAGGTACACCCGTGTGCCGGCTCGTCGCAGAGCGCGCACCGACCCGATCCCAGGCAGCGGGGACACACCGACATCCGTCCCCAGGCCGCTCCCGCTCGCACGGAGCGCTGATACCGGGCCTCGGAGGATTTCGCGTCGTGGCACTTCCCGCAGAGCGACTGGAGATTCGCCAGGTCGTAGGCCTCCCCGCCATCGAT
>JASHOK010000083.1 GCA_030041175.1 Thermoplasmata archaeon
ATTTGGTCGATGGCCCGGATGTCGTTCGGGTTGCCGCTCAGCGCCACCCACCGGAAGGGTCCGCTGCCGACGGCGAAGAGCGGGCGGATGTATTTCGGCACGTAGCCAGGGAAATCGAAGGCGTTCGGGACGCCGGCCTCGACGGCACGGGCACGAAAGGCGTTCCCGTACTCGAAGCCACGGGCCCCGCGCTCCAGGAACGTAAGGATGGCTCGGGCCTCGTTCGCGATGGAGCTGTACACCTTCGCCTGGTAGGTAGCCGGGTCGGAGGCGCGAAGCGCCGCCGCGGAGGCGAGGGAGAGCCCTTGCGGTATGTACCCGACGGTCAGGTCGTGGGCTGCCGTCTGGTCCGATACGATGTCCGGAGTGATCCCGCGACGCACGAGCTCGGGGTAGACATCGGCCGCATTCGCCTCCAGCCCGACGGAGAGTGGACGACGGGCTGCAACCGCCGCCCGGATTCGCTCGAGGGCGTCGTCGAGGTCCTTGGCCTCCTCATCGAGGTACTTGAGGCGGCGTCGTCGCTCGATCTTGTCCTGGTCGACGTCGACGATCAGTCCTACCCCTCCGAGGAGCGTGACCGCGAGCGGCTGCGCACCGCCCATTTCGCCGAGTCCCGACGATAGCATCCAGCGCCCCTCAAGCGTCTCGGTCTGGAATTCGGTGCGCGCCAGGGCAGCCAGGGTCTCGAAGGTACCTTGCAGAATGCCTTGGGTCCCGATGTAGATCCAGCTGCCGGCCGTCATCTGACCGTACATCGTGAGGCCCCGCGCCTCGAGATCCCAGAAGATCTCGTCCGTAGCCCAGCGTGGCACGATCAGCGCATTCGCGATGAGGACCCGCGGCGCTCCCGGGTGTGTCGGGAACACTCCGACTGCCTTGCCGGACTGAACGAGGAGCGTCTCGTCGTTCTTCAGCCCCTTCAGGGCGGCCACAATCTTGTCGAAATCGCCCCAGCTGCGGGCGGCCTTGCCACGTCCCCCGTACACGATGAGGTGCTCGGGGTCTCGAGCGACCTCTGGATCGAGGTTGTTCATGAGTAGCCGGAGGGCGCCCTCCTGCGCCCAGCCCTGGCAGCTCCGTTCGACTCCTCGGGGCGCCCGGATCTGCCGGGCCGTGGCGGCTACCTGGGCCATCGGGCGCTCCACCGGACGAGCCTACGAAAGCTTGTCGGAGAGCTGCCAGGGGCAGGAGCAGGCGCAGGCGCTACCAGTCCGGTTCATATCGGTGGGCGTCTGAACCGGGTTGGTCGGGTAGGCACCGTCGCGGATGCCCGGCCCGGACGCGATGCTCCGCGAGCGACCAGACCGGGCGGCCCGGTTCTACGCGAGGTTCGGGATCACGGAGGCCCAGTTCCGACACGGAGCTCCGGGCAGTCCGGAGCCCGAGTTTTGGGAGTGACTTCCCAACCGGGCGGGCTCACGCACAGAGACCTAGGTCCACCCACAACGACACGGATGCTTGTGCGCCGCGAGTGGGCGACGATGGTCGGGCATGAGCGGGCGAGCCGTCGCATCGCGTGTGGCCGGCATCCAGCGCGGACACGCGTTGGTACTGGACCCTGCTTCGGACCCGACGCTAGATCGTTGGCTGATTCGTTTCTACCGCCGTGTAGTTGTAGGTCAGTGTGAAGGTCGCGGACACGGTAACTACTGTCGGAGAAATCGAGTCGAGATTCCACAGGTACCCGCAGGGGAACGGGAACGCAGAAACAAAGCTCGTGCCTCCGGACGACGAGTTGAAACCCTCGTAGAGCACGACTGGGATTCCCAGGGGCATGGTTGCGTTCGGCGGCAGTAGGGTCCAGAGTCGGGTGTTGTTTACGACGGTGGGGGGGCTCGTTGTCCAGACCATCGATAGGATGGGTTCGGTGATCGCATTGGCTGGCGGGCAGAACAACGCCCCATCGATGGGAGTCACGATGTCCGAGTTCGGTTCCCCGACGACCGAGTAGTGGAACCAGTCGACCTCAGTTCGGATCACGACGGACCTGCGCTCGAGCGCATACGGGAGTACGACAACAACGATCAAGAGAACAACGAGCACGACGGCGGCTGCACGCCACCACGTTGAGACGAGCTCGGTCATCTGCGTGGGAGGGGGACTCACCTTGCCACTGATCGGCATGCAGAGTTTAGGAACTCGAAGGCGGCGGACTTTCGGCCGGTTCGTCCCATTCCACCGTCACCCGGATGTGTTCAGGGACTCCCTGTTTCGGAAACCGACCTAGGCTTACGGCCACGACCAATTCGTCACCGACGAAGGTGAGCCTCTTCAGTTGGCTTTCTTCCCGATAGGTGGCGAGCAGCGTGACGTCTGCCACTTGTGGACCGCGCCACCTTGAGGTCTTTACGAGGGTCTTCTCGAACTGCCCCATCTATTCCCTCGGGCCTGGAATCTCCGCATACTCCTAGACTAGCAACGGTCGCGCACCGTGTACTTCTCAGGACTTCCGGGTCCCGGTTTGCTTCTTCAGCTGGAACTCGACCGTGGCTTTCACGACGCCGACGTCCACCTCGAACGTCAGGTCCGCCTCGTCGGTCCACGACTTCACGTCGTCGACAACGTGCTGGATGTCCTTCTTGTACTTGTCCCACTCCTTCTGCAAGGTCCGTTCGAACGGGTCGATCGGCGGCATGGGACCGCCGAGGTCGTTTCGTCCCATTAACGCTCCCCAGATTGGGCGGGGTGTCGCGAGCGCCCCCGAGTTCGGGGCCTCGGTGACCTTGGAGCGGTCCGAGTCTCGCCCGCTCGCTTCGCTCGCGGGCTCTGGATCTCGCACGTTATGCTCTTCTACGCAACGCGGCGCAGTCGAGAAGTCCCAAGCAGGGCCATAGTCACGGGAACACTCCGCGTGGATTCTTTGGGGGGCCTAGCCGGCCGGGTCGGATTGAAGTAGCAAGACCTCGGTCGGCCCGCGACCACAGGTCTGAGGGATGGTCGTGCGCGACGAGCGCGCGGCGGGGGCGGTTCCGGGCCCACCCTCGACCGGGGCACGGGCGGGCGCCGTCGGGCGAATGCTTGGCCGGATCCGGTTCGGGCTGACCCGCCGGTCGACTCTGATCTCAGTCGCAGTCCTCTGTGTCGTGCTTCTGCTGATGAATTCCCTCCCCCCCACGAGCTCGTGGCATGGGGGCGAGCAAAGCGGCCTACAGGCGTTCACCTCACCGCTCAACGCCACTACCCCGACGGACTATCCGTACGTCATCGAACCCCGGTGGTACCCGGCGCCTTCCAACCTGAGCAACGCGCACCCCTTCGAGCTTCCGAAACTCGTTGCGCTGGGCTCGGGCTTTGCGCTCCTGAACCTATCGTACTCCGGCGGTCAGACGACGCTCTGGTTCACGACGGGTTCGTACAGCGCCTCGATCGCGGTGGCCATCTACGCGAAGCAAGCATGTCTCTCGGGATCGAAGAGCGGGGGCAACTGCGTCGTCACGCAGACCGTACCCATCCAATGGTCTGCGCCGACCGCCATCGCCACCATATCGGGAACCGTGAGCGCCGACGCTCTGGTTACCCTGGGCACGGAGGCGGTGGTGGCCGCCACGGAGGGGACCTCGACCACCCTGCTTTACTTCGATGCCGATCCGCCGAGCCAAGCGTGGAGTTCCGCCGTAGGTATCCCGGGCACGGGCGGGTACCCGTCCCTGGCGCTGGACCCCGAGTATCTGTTCGCCGCCGACTTCTCTGGAACTACGATCTGGGGGTCCACGTATGCCCTGGGAGCGGACCGGGCGGTGGCAAACTACACGCTCACGGCGCCGAATCCGGTCCAGAACTTGTCGGTAGCGCTGGTGCCGGGGTCCATCGGGTACACGACCACGGTCGTCGTGAGCACGAGTAGTGCTGACAAAGTCCTCTACAACCAGTTGGCCCAGGGTGGCTCGTCGTTCTCCTCGACGTGGGAGACGGTGGCCGGCTACGCACCCACAACCTCCTCGTCCGTGTTCACGTCGATCGGCGGAACGTACCTGACTTCCCCGGGAGGCATTGCCGGCCAGATCGCGACTGTCGCCGCAGGGAACGCACTCCTGGTGCTCTACACGACAACGACCGGAGGACGGATCGCCGCCGAAACGACGGAATCGAGCGACGGGGGGGCGAACTGGACCGGCCCGTTCCTGTCGAGCCCTCCGGTCGGCTCGGTGCAAGACCCGTCGTTGACCCAGGGCGCTGACCAGCTGACCTACGCCACCTGGCGCGTCGACAATGGCACCTGGGGCATCGACCAGGCGGTCTACCTGCCGGACGGCGCACCAGCCTCGAGTCCGGCGGAGCTCCCGGGGTCGGGGGTCGGCAGCAGCGCCGCCATCGGCGCCCCCTCGATGGCCGTCGATCCGTTCGAGCGGCCGCTGTTCGTTTGGCCCGCGGCCGGGGTTTCGGGTTCGTATCAGCTGGACTACGCGGGCGGATACCCGAACGCGACGATCGCGGTGGACCTCCTGAATGACAGTCTGTACGACCCGATCACGTTCTATGACGGCGGCAGCGGCGGGGCGGGCGGTGGCTCCGGAAGCGGTTCCGGGGGCGGCACCACCGAGACGGTGGAACGTGGCATCGCCGCGATGGAGGCGAACGTCACCTCCGGCGCGACCGAGGTAGCCGCCAACACTTCTTCCGGGAAGCGCTGCGCGGCTCTCAACCTGACCGTGGACACGCTCTACGCATGGGTCACCCACGTCGTACTAGGATCAGGCGGGTCCAGCGACTGCTCGGCAGCCACGATCGCATCGAAGTCGCCGCTCGTCAACGAGACCGGTTCTTTCGTTCCCAACATCTACCTCGCCAACTACGCGGACATCGCGCTGGAGGCCGAGGGCTACGCCGTGGGAACGCCGCCGCTGAGCGTCCTCGCACCCGCGGCCACGAGCGGCAGCGGACTTACTGTCCCGCAGACGAGCACGGGGAACGCCGTGCAGAGTGGGAAGACCTGGACCACGCTCAACGTGACGTCGGTTCCCTGGAGCCCGACCGCCATCGAGCTCGAGCCCGGTGTGTTCGCGAGCTTCGGAAGCACGACCCAGCAGAAGGACACGCCGAACAACTGCTGCGAGATCACTCCTCCGCCGGGAGACCTGTGCTCACCGTCGGACGAGCCGACGGAGACCACCGTGATCTCGGACTCGCCGGACCAATACTCCCTCACCGTGACGATCCTTTCGGGAAACGACCCATCTCGGACGTTCTCGTCGACCACGGGAACTCCGACGGTCTTTCTG
>JASHOK010000084.1 GCA_030041175.1 Thermoplasmata archaeon
ACGACGAGCGCGACCGGAATGATCCACCAGTCCGACGAGAGGAAGGAGGGCGAGGGCGCCTTCCCCGGGCTGGACGGGGGAGGAGTTGCGGCCGTCACCGAAACGGAGGCCGACGCCGAGACGGTCGCAGGAACGGAGGAGCTGTCGGTGGCAGTAACGCAGAACTCGGCCGTCGCGGTGAGGGCCGGCGTCGTGAAGCTCGCGCTCGTGGCCACTACGGTGCCAGTACAGCCTGCGTCCGCGTACCACGCGAACGAGTCTGCCCCGGTCCCTCCCGCCGCAGTTGCGGTGAGGGTGATGCTGTGACCCGACGTAACCGAGGGCGTCGTGGGCGAGATCGCAACGGTCAAGGCCGCTGCACTGGTCGTCACCGTGTCCGTGGCAATCGCCGTCGCGGGGGAGTAGGCACTGTCGGTAACCGCTACACAGTAGGTCGTTGTCGTCCCGAGGGCAGGGGTCCGGAAGGTGGGCCCGGTCCCGACCTCGGTACCCGAGCACGCGGAGCCGGAGTACCAGTTGTAGCTGTCCGACCCGGTTCCGCCCGAGGCGGCCGCGGTGAGGGTGATGGACTGGCCGTTGTCGATTGACGGTCCCTGAGGGGCAACGGCGACGGAGAGCGGGGAGGCGCTGACCGTGACAACGTCCGTCGCGTTGACGGTCGCAGGGTCCGTCGAGTTGTCCGTGACGGCGACGCAGTAGCTCGCGCTCGAGGACAGATCCGGGGTGGCGTACGTCGGAGTCGTGGCCAGAATCGATCCAGTGCACGCGGCGCTCCCGAACCAAGCGTAGCTGTCGGGGCTGGTTCCTCCGGACGCATCTGCGGTGAGCGTGATGGACTGGCCGAAGTCAATCGAGGGCGACTGCGGAAGGATCGAGGCAGACAGCGCCGACGAGCTGACCGTCACCGTATCGGTCGCGGTCGCGATGGCGGGTTCCGAAGAATTGTCCGTGACGGCCACACAGTAGGAAGTGGTTCCGCTCAGGGCGCCGGTCGTCAGCACCAGCACCGTGGCCAGGATCGTCCCGGAGCAGCTGCTTCCGACATACCAGGCCACGGAGTCTGGCGCCGTGCCGCCGACCGGGACCGCGGTGAGAGCGATGGATTGGCCCACGTCGATCGCCGGGTCTACCGGGCTGATCGAGACGGAGAGCGCCGCGCTGCTCACCGTGACCGTGGCCGTGGCCGACGCCTCAACCGGTTCGTAGGAGCTGTCCGTCACGAGAACGCAGTAGCTCGTCGTCGACGTCAACGACGGAGTCGTAAAGGCTGCGACGGTCGCGACCACCGAACCGGTGCAGCTCAGGCCCACATACCAGTCGTAGCTGTCGGGCGCGGTGCCCCCGGCCGCCGTGGCCGTGAGCACCACGTCCTGGCCCGGGTCGATGGTCGGCGAATTCGGGCTGACGTCCACCGATAGGACGGCGGACGAGACGGTGATCGTGTCGGTCGTCGTGACGGTGACCGGGCTGTGAGCGCTGTCGGTCACCGCGACGCAGTAGGTGCTTGACGTGCTGAGGTCCGGGGTCTCGTACGCCGACGCGGAGGCGAGGACTGCACCCGTGCAGGCGCTGCCGACGTACCAGGCGAAGGAGTCGGCGCCGGTCCCACCCGACGGCTCGGCAGTCAGCGTAAGACTCTGACCGGTGTCGAGGTCCGGGCTTGCGGGCGTGATCGAAGCCGACAACGCTGGGCTTACCGTGACGATCTCGGTGGCGGTGTATACTTCCGGTTCGGCCGAGCTGTCCGTCACTACGACGCAATACTCGGTCGTGGCGGTCAGCGCCGGCGTCGTCAAAGTCTGGGAGGTTCCGAGCGAGCTCCCGGAACACGAACCGTCGTACTCGTGCCAGACGTACGTGTAGGGCGCCGTCCCGCCCGACGGGCTGGCCGTCAACACGATGGATTGCCCGGAGTCTATTCCAGGACTCACCGGGAGCACCACCGCCGAGAGCGGAACGCTCCCGACCGTGACGGTGACGGTGGCTGCCGCAGAGACCGGCTCGTAGGAGCTATCGGTCACTGAGACACAGTAGGACTGGTCGGAGGTCAGCGCGGTAGTCGTGTAGAGTTGGGTGGTCGCTAGAACGCTTCCGGTGCCACAGGTCGTGCTCGCGTACCAGGCATAGGAGTAGGGGCCCGTGCCGCCCGAGGGCTCGGCCGTGAGGTTGACGCTCTGGCCGGTGTCGACGGACGGCGCGGAGGGAGTGATCGTTGCGCTAAGACCCGAGGCACTGACCGTGACAGAATCTGTCGCCGATACGGTTGCTGGGTCGTACGCACTGTCCGTCACGCTGACGCAGTACGTGGCAGAGGCGGTCAGGTCCCCGGTCGCGAGCACCGTGGAGGTGCCCGCCACGGTCCCTGTGCAGCTCGCATCCGCGTACCACCGATAGCTGTCGGTCCCCGTGCCTCCGGCCGCGGTGGCGGTCAAACTGACCGACTGGCCCTGATCGATGGCCGGCGCACTCGGCGTAATGTGGACCGTCAGGGCGGCGTTGACAGTGACGTCGGCCACATTCGTGTACGCGGTCTCGCCGGTTTCGGAGTCCGTGTCCTCCACGCAGTAATAGTCCGTTCCGGCGGTGAGTGCCGGCGTCGTATACGTCAAGGCGGTCGCCCCGGCGATCCTCGTGCCTGCTCCGCAGGTTGCGGACCCGGTGTACCATTGGTAGGCATAGGTGCCTGAGCCCGCGCTGGCTCCGGTCGACGTCAACCCGAGGGTCTGCCCCGAGTCCACGGAGGCCGTGGCGGGCGTGACGGTACCGGCCGTAAGCGGAAGGGACGGCTTAACCCCGATAGCCAGCGCGACGTACTCCGCGCTCGTGAACGTGGCCGACAGCGTGATCGAGCCGGTGTCGGCATCCGACTCGTTCAGCATCGCTCCGGAGTCGGCGTCCGTGCCCGTGATTTCCTCAGAAGTAACGAGGGTGTCCCCACCGGTGGCGGAGATGGCTTCCCCGGCCCGTACCTCTACGCCCAGGATGACGAGGTCGTTCGCCAGGGTCGTGGTCACCGAGGCCGATGCTTCCGTTCCGGCAGCCGCGGAGCAGACGGGTGTCCCTGCCGCTTCGAACGGTGTTGGCGCCGCCCCATGGACGTCCAACGCGTGTACGGTATAGTACTCGTCTCCCGCGTAGTCAACCGTGAAGGTTACCGACGTCTGAGCCGCGGCGTTCGCCAGTCCGAAGACCGAGACTGATCCGTGCTCCATGCCGGTGCAGTCCGAGTCGGCTAAACGCGTCAGGGCGACATCGCCACCCGTGTACACTTCCTCGACCGAGGTGGGATTTCCCCCGAAGCCATTGTGATCCGTCACGACCACGACGAGGGCGTCTCCAGCGTCGACGCCGGCCACGGCGGGAGTCGTGCAGGTGTCCACGTCCGAGCACGCTGCGGCGGCGGAATTTCCGACCGTGATGGCGGCTGCGCCGAGACCGACCGGGGGACTACCGATCGTTGAGGTTCCGGTGCTCGAGGTGACGGCGAGCGCCGCGAGGGAAGTCAATAGCAGACAGAGAACGGCAAGAAGTGCCCAAGTCCCGGGGCGGTCCCGGCTTGTACCCGGCATACAAGCCATTCAAGGTGCGGAGCCCGCCCTTAAGAACCCTTCGCCACCAGTTCGAGCGTATACGTATAAACACGTAGGATCGGGTCGAGTACCGGACTCGGCCATCTCGCCGCGGAAACTACGGCGCTTTCGGGCCCTGCCAAGGGCGTTCGAGGAGTCGAGTCAGGCGAACCCGGACCTCGGGCCACTCGGAGCGGAGGATGCTGTAGACGACGGAGTCCCGGTAGCTGCCATCCGCGCGGACCATGTGCTGGCGGAGGACCCCCTCCCGGACCGCCCCGAGCCGTTCGATGGCCGCCTGTGAACGAGTGTTCCGCGTATCGGTCTTGATCTGTACCCGTTCGCATCCTTCGTCGTCAAACGCATGTCCCAGCATGAGCAGCTTCGACTCGGTATTGATGGGCGAACGCCAGTAGTGGGGGTCCAGCCAGGTACCGCCGACCTCCACGTTCCGGTTGGGCCGGTCAATGCCCAGATAGCGCGTCATCCCGATCGGTCGGCCCTCGGGCTCGAGAAGGGTGGTGAACGCTAGGTCGATCCCTTCCGCCTGCCGACCCAGTAGCATCCACACCAGGTCCTGCATCTGCTCGGGGGTTCCCCGGTAGCCGTAGGGCATCCACTGCCAGATCTCGGGATCGCGGCCGGCCTCGACGAGCGCCGGTATCTGTTCCGAGGAGAGCGGCACCAGGCGGACCCGCTGCCCTCGAAGGGTCACCGGGGACCGGAAGTCCATCATCGGCGGCGCCGGAGGTCCGGACCCTTATTGCGTTTCACCGGGCCAGCAGTGCTCTTGAGCTCCGGACCGTGACCTACCCCGACCGTGGTCCATGGTGGAGGGTGCTCCGGCCGACAGTGGAATGCCATCGGACGGACGACACGGCGGCGTTCGCGACCTGTCCGGGCTACATTCAGCCGAGCTGTACTGCCAGACGTGCGCGCAGCAGACGCGGCACCGGATCGTTCGTCTTGCGCGGGTCCGGCCACGTCCCGATGGTCGAGAAGTGGAGGGCCTCGCCCGGTGCGCCCAGTGCCGTTGGACCCACCCCTTTGAGCTATTCTTACCGGACACTCTCCGGATTGCCGCGGTTCTGTCGGACGGCGCGCGGTCGGCCCCACGTACGGTACAGGTTGCGAGCGACCGGAAGCTGCAGGTCGGATCCCGCGTCCCGGATCACGCCCCTCCGATACGCATACTCCGGATCGACCGACGAGACGGTAGCCGTGCCTCGGAGGCCGTAGCCCGCGACGTAGGGACGCTGTGGGTCGCCCCCGACGTTCCGAAACCGATCCCGGTGTCCCTGGTCCTCGGCTCCCGGACCGCCGCCACGCGGGCGACCCTCCCGCCGGATCGGCTCGTGGAGGTGGGTGGGACCGTTGACGTCGCCGGGGCGACTCTTCGGGTGGTCGGCCTCCGGGCCCGGGGCGAGACCTGGCGCCAGGTCGGCGACCGGTTTCCCGCCCGCGAGGTGGCCCGGATCTATACCCGCCGGATGGACAGTCCACCCGCAGGCAGGAGCCGCTGGACCAGGTCCCGGGAGATGCCCAGCTCGCGCGAGACCTCGACCTCCCGCTCCGAGCGTTCGCGCTCTGGCCCTGGGGTCAGGACCAGGCGGAGCCGCCCGCGGGTACGCACCGCCGCAACCGGAGCCGCGGTCCATCGGGTCTCCCCTTCGTAGTCCAGCTGACCGAGGCCAAGCTCCAGCGGACAGTCCCGCACCCAGTTTTTGGTTCCGTGGATCACCCACGCCCCCCGGGGAACGAATTCTCCGGAGGCCGGCCGCTTCGATACTTGATCCGGCCGGACCCAGAACGCATCGGCCGAGGCCAGCCCAGCTCTCCACGCCTTCGAGTACGAGGCCGCCCACTGACCGGCCTCGGTGAGCGACCGGGGTCCGGGATCGGGTTGTCCCGCGGGCGGATGCTTGACCACCACGCTCGCCGCACCGTGCACATCGGCGTGCACATAGACGTCGTTCGAACCGAGATGACGCCGGACCAACAGGTCGTTCGTGGCAGCGTCTCGGCCTCCGACGACCAGAACCCCTTCCGAGGTCACGAACCAATGGAACTTCTCGAACCAGAGCGTCCGATGCGCGTCTCCCCTCCGCGCTCCCGGAACGTTCGCCGAGGCGTCCTCGGGGGCCGGGACGTTCGCGATCTTGCCCCGCGTGGCGGCGAGTGCGGCTTCCGCCCCGGCAATCTTGGCCTGCAGCCGCTTGACCTCCTGATAAATCTCCTGGGCAGACTCTCGGGGGGAGCGATCGCGCCGGAGCGGCACGACGACGCCGCCCAGCACCACGTCTACGACCTCCCGTTCGGGCTGATCGGTCGAGGCCCGTAGACCCTCTTCCGCCGCTTCGTAATGGGCGAAGACCGCGTCTGCCAGCCCCCGCAGACGATCCGCCTCGGCCCGGAGCGCCGCGATGGCGGACTGCTGCCTCGACTCCTGGCGCCGGAGCTCGGCCGCCGGATCGACCGGGGGAGCGACAGGCGTCGACCCGACCGCGGAGAAGTAGGTGGAGGCCGCATCCGAGAATCGGTCCACAGCCTCGACGTCGACGTCGGCGGACCGCTGCCAGCGGACCGACCGGTACGGCTCGACGTCGACCAGGTCTCCCTGGTGACGATAGAGATACCCGCGGGGTTGGTCCCCCACCTCACGGAGAACCTCGGCGATCACGCGATGAAGTGCTTCCGCCACTGTGGCGGTCTCCTGCGTGGCCGGCTCGGCCCCCGCGACGCCGGCCCGTTCGAGGATCTCCTCCGCCAGCGGCGCCCCAAACCCCAGGGGGGCGGCGAGCGTACGGACCCGGTCCGTCCTCGACCGGGCCAATCCTGCCTCCAGCTCGGCGATGCCCATAGTCCAAGGGTCGCCGTGCGCCGGCGGGGGGAGGTACTCGGCGCCGGGACGCAGAGCGCGATGGGCCCACGACTGCGCGTGGGCCACTGCGACGATCCGACTGTCCTTCACGAGCAGAAGGTTCCCCTTCCCGAAGAACTCGACAATCAGCCGGAGGCGTGGCGCGCCGGTCGGATGGGACTCCAGCTCGAGGAGTCGTTCGCCATGGGGCTCGCCGATGCCGCTCACCTGGCTTCCCGCGAGGTGCTTGCGAAGCTCCCGCGAGAGATGGCCGAGCTCCTCCGCGTGCGCGGACGGGGTGGCCCGGAGCGTTCCGTACCGTCCGGCCGCGAGCAGGAGCGCCCACTTGGTCCGGCCCTCACCCCGGAGCGTGAGCTCCCAGGTATCCGGCCCGACGTCGAAGGCTTTGTCGATAAACAGGCGTCCCGCCGCCCGGAGCTCCCGGACCAAGGCCAGGGTGTCGAGCGAAGTGAACCGGTCCTTCGCCGGGGCCACCCCGGACGCCGTCATGCGTCCATCGAGTCGGGCCAACCGCTTAAGGCTTCGGCGCAATCGGCGCGCAGTGACCGCCTCCGAGCGAGGGTCCACGACCGACTGGCTCTCGGTGGCGCGGAGTCTGGCATCCAACGTCATTGGGCCGCGCGCGGACGAGATGGACCGGTCCGACCGGTTGCCCGAGCAGATCCGCACTCAGCTGGGGGCGAGTGGGCTCATGGGGCTCACCGCCCCGACGGAGTTCGGCGGTGCGCAGGCCAACACGCGAGTTGTGGCGTCGGTACTGGAGACCCTCTCAGTGGCGAGCGCGGCGGTGGCGACGATCCTGTCGGTCCACCTCGCCGTCGCGACCGGACCGGTGGTTGACCACGGCACGATCGAACAGAAGCGGGCGTGGGTGCCGAAGCTGGCAAGCGGCGAGTGGCTCGGAGCGTTCGCGCTAACCGAGCCGTCCGTCGGCTCGGACGCGGCCAAGCTCGCTACGCGCTATTCGCGCGCGGATGGAGGCTTTCACCTACGCGGAACCAAGATGTTCACCACCAGTGCGGAAAGTGCGGACCTGATCGTCTTGTTCGCCACCCGAGACCCGCAACTCGGACCGCACGGCATCAGTGCCTTCGCGATTCCCAAGGGCACGACCGGGCTGTCCGTCGGTCAGCGGCTCAACAAGCTCGGCATTCGAGGCAGCGAGACGGTCGAGCTCGTCCTGGACGACCTCGCGCTCCCGGAGAGTGCCATGCTCGGGCCCGAGGGGCAGGGATTCCGCATTGCGATGGAGGCGCTGGCCGGTGGTCGGATCGGGATTGCCGCCTGCGCGCTCGGGGTTGCACGGGCCGCCTTCGAGCAGATGCGGACGGCGGCCGCTCAGGATCCCGCCGACTGGAAGCGGACGGCGGTGGCGCGCGCTTTCGGGGAGCTCTCGGCCGCCTCCGCGCTCGTCTACCGTGCGGCGGACGTCAAGGACCAAGGACTCCCGTTCGTCGAGGAGGCGTCGGCGGCGAAGCTGGTGGCCTCCCAGGCCGCGATGCACATCGCCTCCACGGGACTCGATGTCGCGGGGATCGCCGGGGCCCGTTCGGGCAGCCCGGCCGAGCGCCTGCTCCGCGACGCACGGGTCTTTCCGATCGTCGAGGGGACGACCGAGATCCAGGAGCTCATCCTCGGCCGGAGCCTCGTCGACCGCTCGTAGACGAAACCCTTTCTATCGCCGGAGAGTCGAGGCCGCGTGTCGTCCGGAAAGGCTTCGGAACCGCCACCGACGAAGTCGTCGGACCGGGTTCCGTTCGATGGCCTCGGTCTCGACCCGGAGGTCGTCTCGCTGCTCCGTGCCCAAGGCATCGAAGCGCTGTATCCGCCGCAAGCCGACTCCCTCGCCGCGATCGCCCGGGGACGTAGCCTACTCCTCGCGTGTCCGACGGCGAGCGGCAAGTCGCTGGTCGCCTACCTGGCCCTTCTCCGAGCGTTCCGTCAGGGCCAGGCCGGGCTCTACCTGGTGCCGCTGAGAGCGCTGGCAGCGGAGAAGTACGAGGAGCTGGACGCGTTCCGGTCCCTGGGGCTCCGGGTCGGCCTCTCGATGGGAGACTTCGACATCGCGGCCGACCGGCTGGCGAAGCTGGATGTGCTTGTGGCGACGAGCGAAAAGGCCGATAGCCTGCTCCGCCACGGCAGCCCCTGGCTGCGCCGCGTCGGCGTCGTCGTGGCCGATGAGGTCCATCTCCTGAGGGACCCCGACCGGGGGCCTACGCTCGAGGTCACCCTGACTCGGCTCCGGCGGATGAACCCGGATCTCCAGGTCGTGGCACTCTCGGCAACCATTGGGAATTCGGAGGAGCTCGCGGACTGGCTCCGGGCGGAGCATATCGCGAGCGATTTCCGGCCCGTTCCGCTCCGATGGGGGGTCTACCGCGAGGGCCGAATCTCGTTCACCGATCTCTCCAGTCGCAGCATCCCGGGTAGCGGCGAGCCGCTGGCCCGCCTCGTTCGGAGCGTGGTGGAGGAGGGTGGTCAGGCGCTCGTCTTTGTGAACTCTCGACGGGGAAGCGAGCAGGCCGCCCAGCAGCTCGCCCCCACCGTCCGCGAGGCCCTGACGGCGGCCGAACGTGCGGCCGTCGGAGAGACGGCCCGGGACCTGCTCGGTGTGTCGGAGGAGGAGACCGAAGGGATCCGGCGGCTGGGCGTCCTCGTCCCCTCCGGCGTAGCCTTCCACAACGCGTCGTTGACCAACCCGGAACGTCGCGTCATCGAGCGGGCGTTCCGGGATCGCCGGCTAAAGGCGCTCGTCGCCACCCCCACCCTGGCGGCCGGCATCAACCTACCGGCCCGGCGCGTCGTGGTCCGGGACCTGAACCGCTACGACGACCGGATCGGGATGCAGGCGCCCATCCCAGTCCTCGAGGTCCAGCAGATGTGTGGCCGCGCCGGACGACCCCGGTTCGACCCGAGCGGAGAGGCCGTTCTGCTGGCGCGGGACCCGGAGGAGGAGGAGCGCCTCCTCGATACCTACCTGAGCGCTCCGCCGGAACGGGTCGAGTCTCGACTGGCGGCCGAGCCGGCACTCCGGATGCATCTCCTCGCCCTCGTCGCGAGCGGAGAGGTCGGTTCCGAAGCCGAGTTGGAGCGGTTCTTCGCCGCGACTCTCTACGGTCATACGCTTCCGATGTCGGAGCTCACCGACCGGCTCGAGAGGGTCCGGGACTTTCTCGAGCGGAACGGTTTCCTCGAAGTCGGTCCGCGGCTTCGGGCCACCCCGTTCGGGCGCCTCACGAGCGACCTGTATCTCGACCCGCTGAGTGCCCTCTACCTCCGCCACGCGCTCGAGAAGGCGCCCCGCGGGGTCCGGCCGTTCGCGCTCTTGGCCGCCATCGCGGCGACGCCGGACCTGCCTCCGTCCTTCCTCCGGCGGGGTGAGGAGCCGGAGCTCCTCGAACGCTTCCAGGACGAAGAAGCCGAGTTGCTCCTCAAGCCGGAGGAAGACCCGCTGTCCATCGACCTCGACCTGTTCCTCGCGACGCTCAAGACCGCGGCCCTGCTCGAAACGTGGATCGATGAACGGCCCATCCTCGAGATCACGCAACGGTTCAATCTCGGTGCGGGCGACGTCAGAACGAAGGTCGAAGATGCCGAGTGGCTCCTGTACGGTATGGGGCGGCTCGCGTCCCGGTTCCGCCGGGACCTGGCCCGGCCCATTGACGAGCTGTCGCTCCGGATCCGGTACGGGGTCCGCTCCGAGCTCCTCGACCTCGTTCGGCTTCGGGGCATCGGCCGCGTACGCGGCCGCGCGCTCTACGCCGCCGGCTTCCCGGACCGGGACCGGCTTGCCGCAGCCAGCCGCGAGCGTCTTGGCACGATCCTCAAATCTCCGGCTCTCGCCGACGCAGTGCTCAAGCAGATCCGTCATCCGTCATCAAGAACGGAAGTCCCGGAGGTTCCCCTCGTCGTGGGCGACCCTCCGGCTCCCACTCCTCCAGCGGAGCCGCCCAGAGCGGGAAAGCGGCGGGCGGGTTCTCGCCGGCTGGAGGAGTTTGGGAGCGGCCCGTAGGACTCACGCCGCCCTCGAGGGGTCGTACGAGAGCGACCATCGACAGACTCCCACCGGCGCCGCCGGTGCGAACCGTACGCCGGACGAGCCCCGCACGCTCGAGCCGGACGATTCGGCGCCAGAAAGTGGTCGGAGGCAGGGCGGACTCCCCTTGGGCCTTCGCGAAGTGGGTGGCTCGATCCTTCAGATCACCGATACGGACCGGCACTCCCTCTTCCAGCAGCCCTAGCGCGGATAGGAGCGGAGGCTCGATCGTGACCACGGACTTTACACCCGATACCGGATACACGGGACCGACCTCCGAGACATCGGGGCCGACCAGCTCCCGTCTCAGAACCTCGATAGCTCGGGTGGCGGATCCGCCCGCTCGCAAGGCTCGTTGGACGACTCGGCTGACCCACTCCGCCGGAACGATGCGCCCGAGGGAACGCTCGGCCCGGTCTCGGGCGATCGCGAGAAGTTCCGCCTCCCGATACGGGGCTAGGCGAAGCGTCCGGGCCCCGAGTCGACGACCGAGCCGGGACTTTGCGGCAACATGCTCCGCGTCCGGAGTGCCGGCTACGGCGACCGCAACCGGTGGTAGGCCGTCGGAGCCCTCCGGCAGAAAGCCCCCGGGGTCGACGAGACCCGCCAGCAGGCGAGAGAGGTCCGGAGCGCCCGGACCGACATCGTCGAGGATTACTACGGCGGGCGTCGCGGTTGACCGCAAGCGCCGCAGGAAACCGGCCAGGAGCTGGGAGACCGGAAAGCCGCGCAGCTCGTACTCCGGATCGAGACACCGCAGCATCGCCCCTGCCACGCCCTGCGCGCCCCTCGCTTCGGGCACGCGAACATGGGCCACCAGGGGCCGGCCCGGGGTACTCGACGCGGGCAACGAGGCCGCCCACTCCGCGGCTGCCAAGCGGGCCAGCGTGGAGGTGCCGCTTCCTCGGGGCCCCACGACCACGGCTGCGCCGCCCGTCATGCCGTCGGCAGGCCCCTTTCCGAGCCAGTGGATCAGGGTAGCGAGATGACTCCGCCGGCCGAACGGTACCGGAGGCAACCAGTCGGAGGCCAAGACTTCGGGGTGGCAAGCGCGGAACATGAAACATGGATTTCCTTACTCCTATAAGAAATCTCATACAGCCATCTTCCACCAATGGACGGCGGCTCTCGCGGATCGAGCGGGCGCTGCCGGCCCACGAACCTCCTCCCGTTGACATCGGACTCCGATAGGACTCCGCCGACATTCGGTCTCGGTCGGGCAGCGGGAGCCGGCGCGCGAGTAAGGTCTTAAGGCGAGCCGGACTCGCCGCCGACGGGAGAGACGCGCGTGTCCCATCGGGTCACCCTGATTCCGGGAGATGGCATCGGCCCGGAGGTCACCCAAGCGGCCCAGATCGTCGCGGAAGCCACGGGGGTCTCCATTGATTGGGAGGTCGTAGAAGCCGGAGAACCGGCCATCCGTGCGAGCGGTACGCCGTTGCCTCCGGCCGTTCTCGATTCGATTCGACGCAATCGCGTCGCGCTGAAAGGACCGATCACCACGCCGATCGGCAGCGGCTTTCGGTCGGTCAACGTCGCGCTACGGACCGAACTCGACCTGTTCGCCTCGGTCCGTCCGGCGCGGGCGATCGCCGGAGAAGGGACCCGGTATCCGGAGACCGACCTGATCGTGGTTCGGGAGGCGACGGAGGGACTCTACTCGGGCGTCGAGCACTGGGTTGACAAGGAGCACTCGGCGGCGGAAACGGTGAACGTGATCACGCGACGCGCCTCGGATCGGATCGTCAAGTTCGCGTTCGAGCTCGCCCGCCGCGAGCACCGGCGGAAGGTGACCGCGGTGCACAAGGCGAACATCATGAAAACGACGGGGGCCCTGTTTCAGACGGCGTTCCGGGAGATGGCGGCCAAGTACCCGGATGTTCCGTCGGACGAGCGGCTCATCGACAACATGTGCATGCAGCTCGTGAAGAAGCCGTCCGAATACGACGTGATCGTGACGACCAATCTCATGGGCGACATCCTCTCGGACCTCTGTGCCGGTCTCGCCGGCGGTCTCGGCGTGGCACCGGGGGCGGTCTATGGGGAGCGGATCGCTCTCTTCGAGCCGGTGCACGGCTCTGCGCCGAAGTATGCGGGGCAGGACAAGGCCGACCCGGTCGCCGAGGTCCTGAGTCTCGAATTGATGCTGCGCCACCTGGGGGAGGCCGACGCCGCGGACCGGATCTGGCGGGCGGTCTGGGAGGTCGTCTCGGAGAAGCGGGTCGTGACGTACGACCTCGCGCTGCCCGGCTACACGGAGCGGCCGGTCCCTCCCTCCAGCTGTTCCGCCATGGCGAAGGAGATCGCCCGAAAGATCCCGCTCGTCGATACGACCAGCCCTGCGCCACGACCGTCGGCCCCCGGGGTCGGTATCGGCGGAGACACGGCGCTCGAAACCGGCTAAGGCGACCGGGCCGGCGCATTCGCGGCGGCAGGCTTAAGCTCCCTCGGAAGCCCTTCTTCCCGGGATGGCCGGCGATGCGCGTGCGGTCCGGATCCGGCGGGGCCCGGACGGCGGCGGTTCGACCGGGCCTCCGGCATTCGTTCCGGGCTCGGTCGTCGCGTCCCGTCCCCTCGCGAACACGGCGGGGGGGTCCCGGGCGCTGCGCATGTTCCTCTTCTTCCTCGTCGGACTCGCCGTGATCTATGCGTTCTTCATGGGCTACGCCGTCACTTCGCTCGCGGCGGCGTCGGACACCACGGTCGAGGCCATCCTGACCGGCGCCGTCGTGGTGGCGCTCGGCGTGGGCTGGTGGGTCACGCTCGGCCAGGCTCCGACCCTTGCCTATGTCGAGGGAGCGCAGCTGGTGGTCCGGGAGCGGACCGGGCGGAACCGCCGGTTCCGGACCGACCAGCTCCGCATCAATCTCCTGCGGTCGAATCCGTCGGGCTTTCTCAGCCCGGAGCCGACCGACTTCGTCGAGCTGTCGGTGCCGCACGGCAGCCGCCGCACGTATCTGGTCGGCAGCCACTTCTTCGACTTCGCCCACTGAACGGGGCGTGGGTCGGGTCACTCGAGCAGGTCTTCGAGCTCGCTCGCGACGAGCGTCAGGAGCTGGTCGAGCGAACGATTCTTCAGCTCGACGATCTGGTCCCGGTCGGTCTCGATCCGGGCCAGGAACTCGTCGCCGTCGCGGACGAACGATAGGGACAGTACGTGCCGCCGCTCATCGGGATTGCGGGGCAGGGCCACCGGCTCCGGCGCAGGCACCGGTGCGGGAGGCGGGGCTTTGGCGGGAGCCCCCGCGGGGCGGGCCGGCTTCTTGGGCACAGCGGGTCGCTTCGCGGGAGACTTCTTGGGCGGAGGGCGCGACGCGGCACGTTTGGGCCGGGCCGGTCTCTTCGCCTTCTTCGAGGGCATCCCGAGAACCTCGAACCGCCCGCACTGTGCCCCCCTATTAAATTATACGGTCGCCAATCTCGGGAGTCAGTGTGAACCGGACCGAGTTCGTCTGGCTCCTGGCCGCGGCGTGCGTTTTGGTCTTTCTCGCGCTGGAGCCGCTGCTCTCGTTCGCGCTGTTCGGATCGGACACGGGAGAGTACTACACGCTCACGGCGACGCTGGTCGCTACGGGGCACTTCGCGGCGCAGTACCCGGCATATCAGGGATGGGGCTCCGGCTATCCGGACTTTCCAGGGATGTTCGTGATCGCGGGGGCCGTGGCCGGGGCGTTCGGCGTCGATCCCCTGTCGGCCTTGATCTACACGATCCCGGTGCTGGGCGCGCTCTCGGTGTTTCCGGTCTTCCTCCTCTTCCGCAAGCTGTTCCAGCACGACCTGATCGCGCTCGTCGGCGCGGCGTTTGCGGGGGTCGCCATGCCGCGGATGTACACGCTCGCGCACCCGGCGCCGCAGGCATTGGGCGATCTCTTCGTGGTCGCCTGTCTCTGGATGTACATCGAGGGGCGGCGGGACCGACGGTGGTACGTTCCGCTCGCCCTCACCTCGGGCGCGCTCATCGTGACGCACCACCTCTCGAGCTACTTCTTCCTGCTCGCGGCCCTGGGCGCGGTGGTCCTGTTGGAGCTCTGGCGACCCGGGGCCTGGACGCATCGGTTCCCGACGCGGGAGCTGGCCTTCTCCGCGGGCTTCGTGGCGACGCTGCTGGTCTACTGGTTCTATTACGCCCCGCGGTTCCTCACGATCACCTTAGGGCAGATCGCGCTGCTGGCGGCGATCCCTCCGCCGGTCTTCATAGCGGCAGCGGTCCTCGTCGTCGTTTTGCTCGGCCTCGTCGTCGCCTGGCGACGTCGTCACGCGCACACCCTGGGCGGCCGGGCCCGCTTCCCGTCCGACCGTTCGGTGATGACGGAGGCCCTGATCATCGCGGGCGGGATCACCGCGGGTCTGGCGATCCTGCTGGTTGTTCCACTCCCACCGGGCGACCAGCACACGACCCTGGCGGAGTTGCTCTACTTTTCCCCGTACTACATTCCGCTCGCGATCACCGCCGGGACACGGCGACTGTTGTCGCTCTCCCGCCTCGGCTCCTTCGCGATCGCCTGGCTGGCGGTCCTTGCGCTGTCGGTGGCCGTGGCGTTCGCCGTTCCTTCGCTGGGTCAGCTGCTGATTCCCAGCCGGCACGTGGAGTTTCTGGCAATCCCGATCGGGCTGTTACTCGCCGTCGGGATCGGCCGCTGGGTGGCCCGGGCCCAGGACCGGGTCGGGCGTCCGGCTGTCATCGCGGGGGCCTGCGTGGTGCTCCTGCTGCTCGGCGCGAATGCGGCGATCATCTATCCACCCCCGTCGGACTTCGGCGGCTTTCAGGAAGGACTCACGTTCCAGGACCAAGGCCTCTGGCTCTGGGCCGGCATCGCCTTCGTACCCCGGACGGCCGTGGCCACCGACCACCGGCTCAGCTCGATGATGTTCGGCTTCGATGACCTGGCCACTACCTACCAGTCGACGCCGGGCCTCTTCATCGGCAACAGTTGGGCGGTGGCCGCCGCCGAGTTACATTCGAGCGACGCGACACTGGAGCCGCGGGTGATCCAGGCGGTCGCGGTCGATGCGGCCATGCATACCGGTGTCGCGCTCAATCCGGCCGACCTCGCGCCGCCGCTCAGTCCCAGCGCGCAGCTCTGGCTCGCGGCACCTCCCTTCGTTCCGCTGTACGAGTCCGGCCCCCAGGTCGTCTACTGGGTGGACTGGGGGCCCTAGGCCACGGGGTCGGGCGGCTCGCCCGGCGCATACGGGACGATCGTGCCGTCGGTGGACCAGACGTCGAGCCGGGCCCGACCCTCTCGGGCGAGCAGGTCGAGTGCCCGTCGGCCGGCCTGCAACTTTCGACGCTTGAGCTCCGGGGAAGACTCCGTCGCGTCGATGTGCTCGAAGTCGAAGCCGTAGAGCAGGACGCGGGGAGCGTTGACGCCCTCCGCCAGGTAGGCAGCCCGGTCCCCATCCGTAAATCCACCGAAGTCGACGAGACCGCGCTCCGGGGGTCCGGCCCAGGAACCGGCCAGCTCCCGGGGAAACTGCGGCGTCCACCGTTCCAGGGCGGGGACGTTGTCCCCGTGCGCGTGGATCACGACGAGCGCGCCGCGGGCATTCGCCGTGATCTCGCTCGGTACCGGCCCATCCAGGTCGGTCACGATGACGTCCGGCACCAGACCGGCGGCCAAGCATCGCTCGGCCGCGCCGTCGGCGACGACCAGGGCCGGGGGCTCTTCGCTTCGGGGAAGCATCCAGACGGGAGGAGCCCCGGCCCGGGGGGCCAGACCGACCACGATCGTTTCTCGGCCCCGGATCCGGGCCCGGATCCGTTGCTCGGCCCGGTCGCGGGCCGGTCCGGGAAGAAGGGCGACCAGTCGCTCCGACGCGGCCCGTTCCTTCTCGAAGGAATAGCCGAACTCGGCCTGGATCCGCTCGTATTCGGGCGCCCACTGCCGATAGCGCACGGCTTCTCGCTGCCGTCGAACCGTGACCCTTTATAACCGCGCGGATGCTCTCCTCGCCGAGGAACGCTCAACATGCGCCCGTTGGCCCAGGAGATACTCGCGCACCTACCGACCGATAAAAAAACCGGCGCCGCGAGTCCGCCTCCCCCGACGAGCGATGACGCGGAGCTCGAAGCGGTCCTCGCCTCGCTCAAGACGAACATCAAGGTCGTTGGCTGTGGCGGCGGCGGCTGCAACACGATCAACCGGCTCTCGGAAGAGGGACTGGCGGGCGCCGAGATGGTCGCCTGCAACACCGACGCACAGCATCTCCTGGCCATCCATGCTCCGAAGAAGATCCTCCTCGGACGCCGACTGACCCGCGGACTCGGGGCCGGCGCGATCCCCCAGGTCGGCGAGCAAGCCGCTCGCGAGGCGGAGGACGAGATCAAGAAGGCGCTCAAGGACTCCGACATGGTGTTCATCACGCTGGGACTCGGGGGAGGCACCGGGACCGGGTCCGCCGGCGTCGTCGCTCAGCTCGCGAAGGAGACGAATGGGGGCGACGCGCTGACGATCGCCGTCTGCACGCTGCCGTTCGCGAGCGAGGGGCTCGTCCGGGGCGAGAACGCCGCCTGGGGCCTCGAACGGCTCCGGCAATCCATCGACACCGTCATCACGATCCCGAACGACCGTTTGCTGGAGCTGGTCCCGCGACTGCCGATCCAGACCGCCTTCAAGGTCGCCGACTCCGTGCTCGCCCGCTCCATCCGGGGCATCACGGAGATCATCACTCGACCGGGACTGGTCAACCTCGACTTCAACGACCTGCGGACAATCATGAAGGGCGGCGGGGTCGCGCTGATCGGCATCGGAGAGTCCGAGAGCGAGAACCGGGCCGAGGACGCAGTCCTGGAGGCGATCAACTCGCCGTTGCTCAAGGTCGACATTGGCGGCGCCACCGGCGCCCTCATCAACGTCACGGGCGGGCCGGACATGACGGTCAGCGAGGCTCAGAAGGCGGCCGAGGTGGTCCAGAAGGCCGTTTCTCCGCAGGCACGGATCATCTGGGGCGCGGCGGTCGACCCCACGATGCAGAACACGATCCGCGTGATGCTCGTGGTCACCGGAGTTAAATCCCCCCAGATTCTCGGTACGGCACCGAGCAGCGGGCCCACGGCCCGGAAGTCGGGCCCCGAGCTCGACCTGGTTCGGTAACGTAGGTACAATGGCATTCTTGGACCGCGCGCGGCGCGTGCAAGACCAGTTCGACGGCCGGCTCCGTCAGGTGGGTCACGGCAAGTACGGCCGGATCCTCCGGATGGCCCGGAAGCCCGAGGTCGACGAGTACGTCCGCGTGCTGGAGATCACCGCGATCGGGGCGATCATCATCGGCCTGGTGGGCTTTGGGCTGTACATCTTTTTCAACCAGGCCGGGCCCTGGATCTGGCATCAGCTGAGCGCCGCCGGCCTGTGAGCGCGACCATGGACGGCACTCCCCCCGAGGAAGGCATCGGTCTCCTGACGGGCGAGGAGGCGGTCGCGCCGGCGGTACCGAAGCCGACGGGTGCCACCGCGACGGTTCTTCGGACGCCCGTCGCTCCGGCCCCGACGCCACCGCCGATGCAGCCGGGCGTGCTGTCGCTGGACGTCGCCGACGAGAAGAGTCGGGAGGTCACCGCCGGCACGGTCACGGATGTCTCCGTCGTCATCAAGAGCGTCCACCCCGAGGACGCCACCCTCAAGCTGAGCACGGAGGTTGCCTACACGTCGACCTATCCGGGGGAGGGGGCCGAGTGGCCCGTCTCCTGGATGCTGCCCGGCAAGAAGCAGTTCGCCGAGCTCGTGGCGCGACGCACCGATGCGTCGCTCACGCTGAAGCCCAACGTCCCGGTGGCGCTGACCTATGAGGTCACGGCCCCGGTCGGTGTCCGGTACGGCGACCGCCTCGAGGTCCGGCTGAACGCCCGGCTGGAGAACACCGCGGCGGCTCCGGCGAAGCTCACCCTCACCTGGACGGCCCGGCAATCGCTCCTCGCGATCAAGACCTCCCGCGGCTACGAGCGCGAGGTCGCCGACTCGCTGCTGACGCGGGCGGAGGAGAAGCCGGACGTCCTGTTCGCGATCCTGGTCCCGGCGGCGCTCCGCGGATACGTGTTCGCCGAGGGCATGAGCTTCGAAAGCGTTCGGGAAATGCTTCGGGGCATCCGGAAGGCCCGGGGCCTGGTCGCCGGCGAGACGACGCTCAAAGAGGTCGAACCGCTCCTCGTTCCGAAGATCACCGTCGAGGGCTTCGTCGAGGGAGCGATCGTCGAGCTCGTCGCGGGGCCGTTCAAGGGCGAAAAGGCCCGCGTGAAGAAGATCGACCAGGGGAAGGAGCAGATCACCGTCGAGCTCATCGAGGCGGTCGTCCCGATCCCGGTCACGGTTCGCGGCGACCACGTGCGGATGCTGGAGAAGGGCGGAGGCAAGAGTGGCGCCTGAAGTGAGCGTGCTGGTGGAGGGCGGCAAGGCCGCCGCCGGGGCGGCGCTGGGCGCTGCGCTCGGACCGCTCGGCGTCAACGTCGGGCAGGTCGTGACCCAGATCAACGAGCAGACGAAGCAGTTCGCCGGGATGAAGGTCCCGGTCCTGGTCAAGGTGGATGCCGGTACCCGGACGTTCACGCTGGAGGTCGGCCGGCCGCCGACGGCGGCGCTGCTGCTCAAGGAGGCCGGGAAGGAGAAGGGCTCCGGCAAGGCCAAGACCGACACCATCGGCGATGTCTCCATGGAGGCCGTCCGCAAGATCGCGGACGCCAAGGGTGAGGATCTTCAGGGACGCACCGTCGAGGAACGCGTGAACCAGGTGATCGGCACCGCCGTGTCGATGGGCATCACGATCGATGGCCAGGACCCGCGGGCCGTGCTCTCGGCCCGGCTGTCCGGGAAGGCCGCGGCATGATGGGTCCGCCCGGTGCGCCGGCGGACCTCTCGAATGCGGAGATCGTGGATTATTCGATCATCGAGGGCGACGGCCGGGTGCGGCTGAAGCTGAAGGACGGGTCGGTCGTCGAGGTCCGCCTCGAGATCATGAACATCCTGCGGGCCGGCAACGACCCGAACACGGGTCTTCCCACGTACGTCGTGCAGTCGGCGCCGCTCGTGCGGCTGGTCGAGACCCCGAAGGAGCTCCGGAAGGCACCGTTGCGGCCCGGCAGCAAGGATCCGAAGGCCATTCAGGGCTTCGGCTGAGCCGGTCCCAGTCCCTGGTACTCGGCCGGGTTGGCGATGAACCGCGGCGGCTCGCCGCGGAAGAAACGCGCCAGATTGTCGAGCGCAGCGTTCAGGATGCCGGGCCGGCTGCCGGCCACGAAGCCGGCATTGTGCGGCGTTCCGAGGACGTTCGGGAGCGTCGCGAACGGGAAGCGGGAACCGAGCGTCCCCTTGACGTAGTCCTCCTCCCACCAGGCCTCGAGTCCGACCCGGAACTCCGGGTGGGATTGGAGATGCGCAAAGAGGGCGGCCTCATCGACGGTAGCGGCTCGCCCGACGTTCACGTAGAGCGCGTTCGACTTCATCCGCGAAAGCTCGGTGGCGCCGATCGAGTTGCGAGTGGCCACGGTCAGCGGGCGGCAATCGATCGCGACGTCCGCCCGGGCGAGCGCCGTGCCGAGCTGGGAGGCCGGGAACATCCGATCCACGCCCTCCCGGGACGCGCCATCCCGGTTCAGTCCCTCCAGTACGGCTCCGAACGGTCGCAGCCGGGCGGCGATGGCCCTCGCGATCTCGCCGTACCCGAGCAGCAGCACGGTCCTCCCTTCCAGGGTTCGGCCCTCGGGCGCCGGCCGAAGCTTGCCGGCCCGGACATTCTCCATACCCTGCGGAAGGCTCCGGAGCTGCGCGAGCGTCAGCGTGATCGCCTGCTCCGCCACGTAGGCGGCAAATGCGCCCACGTTCCCCGCGACCTGGACCGTGGGCGGAAAGCGGGCGAACGGGAAACCGTCGAGGCCGGTGTACAGGCGCTGCACGAACGCGAGCTTGGGCGCCTTGGCCGGGTCCCACTGGGGGAGCTCCCGGTCGAAGGTACCGGTCAGGATCGCCTCCACCTCGGGCCACGGGCCTGCCGGCACCGTAGCGGCGAAGGCGAAGGGGACCGACGGGAGCCGGGCGGCAATCGCCCGGGAGGTGTCGTCGGTCGCGGGCAGTGTGACGAGCAGCCGCATCGGCGGAGCCGACATCGATGGGCGGCAGAACAGAGACGGAAAAAAAGGGTGGCTCCCGACCGGGGGTCGGGAGCCGACGGCGGAATCGGTTTACTCGATCTGGATCCGGGTCTCGGTGGGCTGGGGCGTCGGCTTCTGCTTCGGCAGCTCCAGCTCGAGAACGCCGTTCACGACCTTGGCCTTCGCTGCCTCGGCGACGACGGGCTCCGGGAGCTCAAAGGCGCGGTGGAAGGAGCTCTGGATCCGCTCGCGGTGCAGGTAGCCCTGTCCGCTCTCGGTCTTCTCGGTCTTGTCTTCGCCCGAGATCTCGACGACGTTGCCGTTCACGCGGATGTCGATCTGGTCTTTCGCGATCCCCGGGACCTCGGCGTGCACCTGGTAGGCACTGCCTGTGTCCACGACGTCCGTGGGGGCCGCGCGGACCAGGGTGCGAAACTCCGGGAGGGACGCCACACCGCTCGTCTCGAACGGGAAGGTTCCGAGAGCGGCCTGGGCCCGGTTCCAGAGCGCATCGAACGCCTGGTCGAACGTCAGCGGGGCCGGCGGGGTTCTGCGGGCTAGGCTTGGGTTGGGGGAGCTGGTTTTCTCCGACATGAGTCACCTGTCGTTAGAAGTAAGCCAGCACTCGTATATAAGATAAGTACATTGAGCCGGTGATCGGTCCATGACTCCCGCCTTGTGGGACGATGCGGTCGGCGCCGGGCTCACCGGATGTACCGGCTCGTCGACTCCGAATCGAAACCGCGCACGATGCGGACCTTCTGTCCGTCCCCCGTGCCGGCGCCCCGGAGTTGGGGGAAGATCTCCCAGAGGTCTCCGCGTGCGAGTCGGGCGGCCAGGTGCTCGTTGCCGAGCGCCCGGGCGGCGACATTCGACACCACCTGACGGTCGGTGCGTTCGTCGAGGAACCCCAGGCTGTGGAGATACTCGTGGAGCAGGACGACGTAGACGTACGCCGTGCGCTCCGCTTGCGGCTCCGTCGCCTCGAGCACCCGGATCAACCGTTCGTTGAGAATGATGATGTTGCCCGTGACCTGCCAGTAGGCCCCGATCTGCGCGGGCAGGTCACTGAGGCCGAGACCAAGACCGACCCGCTCCTTCCCGAGCACGCGGCGGACCGACTCTCGAACCACCGCGAACACGTCGTCGTAGTTCCGGGCCTGGTCCAGTCGGTGGCCGAGCGACGTCCAGCCCGTGGGATCGGAGGAGGAGAGGCTCATCGGGGTACCTACGATCGATCAGGGGATGAACCCCCCGTTACCCCGGCATCAGCGGCGCCCCCAAGAAATATGTGCGGCGTGCGGTGCCCCCATCGAAGCCCCCGTGACCGACCTCAGCGAAACGCCCGCGGTGCCGCCCGAGGACCGCGGCGGTGACGAACGCATCGGGTATCGCGCAGGCGGAGCCCTGCTGGTCGCACTCGGATGGGGCGTCGGCATCGTCGTGAATGTGGTGGTGCACCGAATGGCGCCCGCCGCGGGCGAGGCGATCGGCCCATGGCGGATCTATCCCACGCTCGGGCCGTACGCGCTGGGTCTCATCGGCCTCGGCGCGCTGGCGGGCGTGGTCGGCGTGTTCATGCTCTGGCTCGCCCAGCGATCGCCGCGCGGAAAGTTCGTCCTGCCGGGGGCGTCGTACTAGGGGCCA
The DNA here is from genome assembly GCA_030041175.1 of Thermoplasmata archaeon. Taxonomy (GTDB): domain Archaea; phylum Thermoplasmatota; class Thermoplasmata; order Lutacidiplasmatales; family UBA184; genus JAKIWV01. The sequence goes on from JASHOK010000084.1 coordinate 22,212, forward strand.
GGTCCGGGGAAACCCCGGACTACGAGAGCGGGGGCCGGGAGCTCAGCTTCCGAGAGGGAGGCTGGCCGGGCGTCGGCAGGCCCTTCTGTTGTTTCAAGACCAACGTGCAGTCCGAACAGCGGCGCTCGTCCGAGTCGAGGCACTTGTGGCAGTACGTGCGCCCGCAGATCGTGCAGCGGAGCGTGGCCGGGGCACCGCACCGGCCGCAACTACCCACGAGCATCAGCTAGGCTCACCCGGAAAGCGGCGGGGGGACAACGCCCGCATGGATAACGGCTTCGACGAAACCGCGTCCGTACTCCTCCTGTGTGACGTAATCAGCGGCCGCTCGAGCCCGCGGACTCGCCGATGGGAAGCTGACGGCCCAGGCGGAGGCCCGAAGCATGGCGACGTCGTTGTTGCCGTCTCCGATCGCCAGGCAATCGGCCGGCGCCAGGCCGAGCGGTCGCAGCGCGCGGCGGAGAGCCGGTAGCTTGCCCGCCCCGCGTTCGAGGAGATGCATGGCGTACCCCGTACTCTCCACGAGCACGGGCCGGCCCCGAAGCACCTGCCGGATGCGGCGCTCCGACACGCCTTCTTCCAGGGCGACCTCCGCCTCCCGCCAACGGTCCGTGAACAGTCGCCGCACCGGCAAGCCGGCGCGGACGAGCGACCGAAAGGCCGCCAGCGCGACGGCTCGGTCTGCGAGACGTTCGACGACATCACGGCCCTCGCGTCGGTAGTAGAGCAGCCCTCCGTTCTCTGCGATGATCGGGGCAGAGAGCCCCAGGAAACGGTGCAGCGCCAGCGCAATCGGAAGGACGTTTCCCGTTGCCAGGACCACCGGGATCCCGGCCTGGGTCATCCGTTGAACCGCCTCCAACGCCCCGGGCTCGAGCCGCCGCTCCCGGTCCGTCAACGTGCCGTCCACATCCGTGACCACGGCGCGGATGGGGCGCCGCGGCCGGGCCTCAGGCGGCGTTACGGATCCCCTCCGGGCGCGGGCCGGAACGGGTCCTGGGACGCCGGCGGCGACCGGGCCGCTTCGAGCGCCCGTCGGACGGCTTCCTCCGGCGAGCGGACGGACACGTAGCGCTTCGGGTCGATTGCCGCCGAGTCGAGATTCCAGCTCCCGAGAGCGAAGACCGGCTTTGAGAGCTCGAGAGCGTGCGCGACCTCGGTCAGGGTGCCGAACGAGCCGTCGATCGCGATGACAGCGTGGCCCGCCATCACGACGAGGACGTTCCGGGCCACACCGAGCCCCGTGGGGATGACGATGTCCACCGCGGGATTTCCGTCCGCCCAGTTCGTCGTGGGAAGGATCCCGATCGTGAGCCCGTTCGCCCGATGCGCGCCCCGGCAGACCGCCTCCATGACGCCGGTGAGGCCGCCACACACGACGGCGGCGCCGGCCTCCGCGATGCGTCGCCCAACCTCCTCGGCCTGCTCGAGAGCATGCGGCGGGGGATCTCCACCGCCAATGACGGCGATCAGCGTCTTCATGTCGGACCGTCGGACGGCCCCCGTCGGCGCTCGAGCGCGAGGCGGAGCACTTCGGCGACCTCCTTTCCGTCCCGGCGTCCCCGGACCTCGCGCATGACGTCGCCCATGAGCGGCGAGAGAGCGGCGGCTCCCCGCGACCTCCACAGGGCCTCGTTCCGGTCCAGGACCGATTCCACCAGCGCCTCCAACTCCGGTCGCGAGAACGGGGCCAAGCCGGCAGAGCGCACCGCGTCGTCGACCGAGCGACCGAGTGCCAGAACGCCCTCCAGCACCGGCGCGACGCCCTCCTTGGCGAACTGGCCGGAGGCGAGGGCCCGGAGAATGGCGTCCAGGACTGCCTCCGAGGGCTCGCCCAGCGGCTCCGCCCGAGGGACGGCGAGGAAGGCGGGAAGGTCGTGGGTCAAGAGCCGGAGGACCCGAGGCGCCGGGTGGCCCCGGCGGACGAGCGCCTCGAAGCGGTCGGCTTCGCCTTCCTGGAGCAGGAGAGACACAACGGCGTCGTCGAGGGAGTACTGGTCCCGCAGCCGCTGTCGGATCTCCTCGGGACGCTCGGGCAGCTGCTCCCGAAGGCGGGCCAGGTGTTCCGGGGTCGGACGAACGGGTGGAACGTCCGTTTCGGGATACATCCGGTCTCGTCCCGGTAGGGGACGCGAGTACCGGGACAGTCCCTCGGGAAGCGGGTCGCGCGTTTCCGGCGGAACGCCGGTCAACGCAAGCGCCGCGCGACGAAGGACGGCCTCCAGCGCAGCCTTCGCAGTGCCGGCGTCCGAATGGGCCACCAGTACGAAGGCATCGTCCGGTCGCAAGGCGAGCCGATGCCGGAGCTTCTCTAGGTGACCCGCGTCCAGGCCTTGGCCCGGTAGCTCGTCCGAGTGCAGGATGCCTCGGACCCCGGTGATCCGGGCATAGTCGGCCAGCTCGCGACCGAGTCGGGGGCCACCTTCCTCGACGGCGCTGAGAAGGCCGCGGAATCCCGGCAGAGCGACGGCCCATACCGCGCCGTCATGCTTCAGGGCGGAGGCCACGACGCCGGTTCCGGCATCCCGCAGCAGGTCAGAGACGTCGGTCACGGGACCCGACGGCGGCACCGCTTCTCGATGGTGAAGTTCCTGCTTGACCCGGAGCAGCATCTCCTGACGCGCGATTTCGTGGCGGGCGTACGCAGGCAGGAGGCCGAGCTCTTGGACGCCCTTGAGCTCGATCCGGGTCCCGCCTTCAATGGAGAGGTTCACGTCCTCTCGGATCGTGCCGATGCCGCGTCGCACGTGCCGGGTCGACCGCAGCAACGTCCCGATGGCCAAGGCGACCTGCTGCACCTCCTCGGGAGACCGAAGGTCCGGGCCGGTCGCCACCTCGACCAGCGGGATCCCGAGGCGGTCCAGTCGGTAGCGAACTTCGCCCCCGGCCTCGGAGACCTTCCGGGCCGCATCCTCTTCGAGACAGATCGTTTCGATGGAGATCCGCCGGCCACCGACCTCGACCCAGCCGCCGACGGCGATGAGGGCGGTGCGCTGGAAGCCGGCGGTGTTCGAGCCGTCCACCACGAGCTTGCGCATCACCAGGATCTCATCGAGCGGCGTCGCGTGGAGGAGCAAGGCCACCGTGAGGGCAACGTCCAGCGCCTCTCCGTTCAACGCGTGCGGTGGCTCCTCGTCGAGGTCGACGAGGCAACTGCTGGGGACGACCTCGTACACGAACGACAGACCCAGCGCGGACTCGAAGGCGGCGGCCGCGTCGAGGGCATGCTCTTCGCCCTCGGTCGCCCGGAGACGCCGCCGGACGGTCCCGCGGACCTCCTCGGTGAGCTCCGACGGGCACGGACAGAACAGCTTCCGCGTCGCGAGCTGCTGATGGATCTCGAGACCGGCCTTCATGGTCCCCGTTCCAGCCGTCGCCGCCCGACGAATTCTCCCACCTGGTCCTCGAGCAGCAGTGCGCGGACCGTTGCCGGATCCTGGGCGCGACCGAGCGCCCACAACATCTTCGCGTAGGCCGTCTCCGGCAGCAGGTCGTCCAGATAGACCACTCCGGCACGCACCAGGTCCCGACCGGTGGCGTAGACGTACGGATCCGTGCCGCCCTCGAGGCACTGGGTGGTCATCCCGATGACGAGACCCTTGGCGATGAGTCGTTCCAGTCCTCGGAGATGGGCCCGCGAGACGTGTCCGAGTCCGGTTCCGGCGAGGATCAGCCCGCGCTCCGAGCGGACGAGACGACGCAGCCGGATCGGAGACAGGCCGGGGTAGTAGTAGATCAGCACCGCCCGATCGTCGAGATGTGTCTCGGCAACGAGCGGCGCTCCGGAGGGGGCTCGGGCGTCCGGTCCGAGCTCGATCCGGTTCCCCTCGATATGGCCGAGCGAAGGGCCGTTCCGGCTCTGAAAGGCATCCCGCCGGGACGAGTGCATCTTGCGGACCCAGGTACCGCGGTGGATCGCCAGCCGGCCGTCCGAGACACCGTCATGCATGACCACCACGACCTCCCCGAGGTTCCCCGTGCGCGCGAGGTGGACCGCGCCGGGCAGATTCGAGAAACCGTCCGAGGAGGGACGATCGGGGGAACGCTGGGCGCCTACGAGGACCACCGGGCCGGGGGGATTCCGGATCATGAAGCTGAGCGCAGAGGCGGTGAACCCCAGCGTGTCGGTTCCGTGTGCGACCACGACGCCGCGGGCTCCCTGCCGGAACGCCTCGACTACGTGGTTCGCCAGGTCGACCCAGTCGCCGGGCACGATATCCTCGCTGAACCGCTCGAAGACCGGCAGTACCCGTACCGGCCCGTCAGCGTCCAGCGCCGGAAAGGCTCCGAGAATCTCTTTCTCGTCGCGGACCGGCTTCACGCCGCCGGTATGGTAGTCGACCCGGGACGCGATCGTGCCACCGGTCGTGAGCAACGCTACCCACGGGCTCGTGGGGGTCGCGGCCCGGGGGGCCTCCGACGGAGGAGCTGGGCGCGTGCGGGAGCGCTTCGGCCTGGCGATGACGGTGAGCACGTCCTTCTCGGTGACGGCGAGCCCAACGTTGTAGCCGCTCGAGAGCTTCAGCACCACGATATCCGGTCCCGAGAATTCGGTCGATGGCACGATGATCCCATGCCAGGTCCGGCCGTCCGGGGGTGTGAGCTCGATCTCGGTACCGACGGGCAGCTCCCGGATCTTCTTTCGCGGGTCGAACGTCGGCTCGGACATCCGGGGTCTCCTGCACGGGCGGCTCCGGGCCGCGCCGACCGATGCAAACCTTCGGGCTATTAAATCAGGGACCGGGCCGCATCGTCGCGGTCCCCGGTCTTTTATAGAGTGCCTTCTTCGGCGGCCGCGGAGGACAAGCGGAGCTTCCGGAGCCCGTGTGGGGTAGCTACGGAACCGGTGGAATCCCGCCGGTGCCGCTACACTGGATTATCCTAGAGGCCTGCGGAGCCTCAGACCTGGGTTCGAATCCCAGCACGGGCGCCTCCCCCGGCCCGCGAGACGCGTCTCAACCGGCCGGCGAGCCCGTCGAAGTCGCGGGCGCTGCGGGCGGAGTTCCGCGCTGGCGTTGTCTGCGGAGGATATCCTGAACCCGGGGGTCCAAACGCGCGGAGGCGTACAGCGGGGAATACAGCAGCTC
>JASHOK010000085.1 GCA_030041175.1 Thermoplasmata archaeon
CCCTTGTGGCGCAGGGCAGGGTCTGCGGTGGCGAAGACGGTGTACAGCGATGCGTGCGGGGCGTTCGTGATGAAGCACTTCTCCCCGTCCAGCACGTACTGGTCGCCGTCCCGGCGACAACGGGTCTGAAGCGCGGCGGCGTCGCTCCCGCCCCCGGGCTCGGTCAGGCAAAACGAGGCGAGATGGTAGGACGCGCAAAACGGGGTCAAGGTCCGTTGCTTCTGCTCCGGCGAGCCGCCCAGGAGAATCGGTTCGAGGGCGAGGCAGTTCGCGATAATGGACGTGGTCATGCCGCCGCAGGCACGCGCCAGTTCCTCCACGATCAGGCACTGGTCGAGGACCGAAAGGCCGCTCCCGCCGTACTCCGTCGGAACGTTCAGATTCATGAGACCGAGTTCCCAGGCCTTCCGATACACATCCTCCGGGAATCGCCCCTCGCGATCGCACGCCGCCGCCACCGGCAGCATCTCGGTCTTGGCAAATTTCCGGGCCAGGTCCTGGAGGCTTCGCTGCTCCCCGGTGAGTGAAAAGTCTACCATTCCGTCCCCGGTTCGTCCTCGGAGCGGGGCTCGCTATAATACGGTTCGGACGTGCCCGCCTCCGTGCCACGCCAGAAGAGGAGCGCTCGAGCCGGCGCGGAGCTCCGGGTCGGCACGGACTTCCGATTCGACCTCGGTCGGCCGTCCCGGATTGGCGCTCCCGAGGTTGTGCTCGGGGAGGGGAAGAGCCCGGAGCAGCTGATCCGGTTACTGGATGCCCTGCATGCCCGAGGCCGGGGCGCCTTGGTGTCGCGGCCCACGGTGGCTCAACGACGACGGTTGGTGCAAGCCGCTCGCAAGGGGCTGCCCGTAAGCTTCCTTGCCGGAGGCCGGGTTGCTCGGCTCCGGGGTGAAGTCGCCACGGCGGGGACACCGGGTCCTGTCGCGCTGCTGGCCGCGGGCACCTCAGACGTTCCGATCGCCGAGGAGACCCGGCACATCCTCGAGGCAGTTGGAGTTCGAGTGCTGACGGCGTACGACGTGGGGGTCGCCGGCCTCCACCGGTTGCTCCGAGCGTTGCGTCGTCTCGAGCGGCAGCGGCCGCTCGCCTACGTCGTCTATGCCGGTCGGGAGGGGGCCTTGCCCACGGTGGTGGCCGGGCTGGTCCCGGCCCCCGTGATCGGCGTCCCCGTATCCACCGGCTACGGCCGGGGAGGCCGCGGCGAGGCGGCGCTGCTGGCGATGCTCCAGTCGTGTGCCCCGATCGCCGTCGTGAACATCGACGGAGGAATTCCGGCGGCTCTGTTCACGTTGCAGCTCCTCGAGGCGGGTCGTCGGCTTCGGTCCTCCGGCTAAGGAAACCCCGATACCCTTTTCTTGAGAGAATCCGCTGGCTCGGTGTCATGGTACAGAGGGCGCTCCCGCCCGAAACCGACCGGGAAGAGGAACGGGCGGAGCGGACGCGGCTCGACCAGCTCGACCGCAAGATCCGAGAGCTCCGTCCTCGTCGGCAGTCGCTCATCCAGGAGCTTCTCCGCCTCTCGGACGAGCAGCGCGTTATGTTCGAGCAGCGGGCTCCGCAGCAGGCCAAGCTCGAGGAGCTCAACTCCGCGCATCGGTCGGCCGGTCGGGACCTGGGTCGGCTGCGGAAAGAGCTCGACGACGCTCGTCGGGCCCGGGACGATCGCCTAGGCCTGGTCAGGGAATTGCGGGCGTCGCTGCCCAAGTCGGCGCGGTCCCCGGCGGATGCGCTGCGGCGAGAGGTCAAGAAGCTCGAGCTCGAACAGCAGACCCGGGCCGTACCGCTCGAAGAGGAAAACGCACTGATCGACCGGATGCGGGAGATCCGAAAGGAACTCTCCGTCGCCGACGCTGAGTCCGCGGAGGTCGCGAAGAAGACCGAGGCCCTGCGGCAGGCCGAAGCGGCCTTCGAGGCCGCTCGGGGAGAGGTGGACCGTCTCCGCAAGGCCCTGGACGAGGGCCGCTCGGCCCGCGACCAGGCCATGGAGACGCTCAAGGGGGAGCTCCAGAGCGTGGGCCAGCAGATGGCCCAGGTCCGCGCCAAGGGGCAGGAACGGGGCCGGGTCCGACAGGAACTGGATGACGTCGACCGGACGCTCCGGGGTCTCGAGCGCGAGTTCGATACCCTGCGCCGTCAGCACCGCGCACGCCGGGGGGACGCCCGCCGAGTGGTGGTCGAGCACAACCGCGCGGCTCGACGCGCTGTCCACGACCCGTCGGCGCTCGACCGGGCCGTGGACGACCGACTCGAGCAGCTTCTAAAAGAGGGGAAGGTCCGACTGTCCTAGGGACGCCCGTCCGCCTAGGCGGCGGAGGGCGGGAAGATGTCGACGACGGTGACGACGAAGATCAGGACCTGGCCGGTAACTTCGCGGTTGTAGTTCTCCGTGTACGTGCCCGCGATGGGGTTGACCGCACTCACGATGAACGTATCGGTCGAGCAGAGCCCTGTGCTGTTGAAGTTCGTTCCCTGGACCCGTCCGGCCTGAGCGGCGGTGAGCTGGTTGACGAGCGTGATCGCCCCGGCGCCGTTGGGCGTACTCACGACGGAGGTCACGACCACGGGCCAGCCGGCGGGGGAGGACACATAGCCGACGTAGGGCGTGTTCTCGACGGTAACGAACGAGTTGTTTGCCGCGAGCACCGAGGCGTTCCATCCGTACCCCGGAGCCTGGAACGACACGCCGGTGAGTGGCGAGATTCCCGGGTAGGCGACCGAGAACGCGGAGGCGCTGTAGGTGGCGATGATCGGCACGGTGTAGGTCAGCGGCATCGTTCGGATACAGGATTGGTTCTCGGGCCCGTATCCGAGGTCCGGCGGAATGACGATCGTGTGCGTGGAATTTCCGGGCAGCCCGATAAGGCCCTCCCAGAACCCGGTGACGACGGACGAGAAGGTCAGGTTGCCGATGGAATACCCTCCTTCCGGCGTCGAGGGACCGATGTAGACCCCCAACGGCTGGTACGCTGCTTCCGACCCGCGGTAGCTGAACGACGCCGCCTTCGGATAGGAGGCATTGTTCACGGCCACGGAGTAGATCGAGGTATCGAAGACCCGGCCGTTGTCGCCGCCGCTTCCGAAATATCCGATGTAGTTGACCGTCGCATTGCCGCCGACCTGCACCCGAAGCGCGGACGACGCCTTCGGGGGCAGGGAGAAGTAGTAGGCCACACCGGCGAGGGCCCCGGCCGCGACCAGCGTGACGACGATGAAGACGATGAGGGCGGTTCGGGACGGGGGTTCGGCCATGATGAACGATCGTGAGGGGGGTCAGTGTGTCGTGGTTCTCGTCACGGGTGATCGGAGAGACAGGTGCTCCTCATTCCCCCCGCCTCCGAAAGGTCGCTTCATATAAACCCAACCCCGGGCGTGGGGTCACACGGGCGGAGGGCCCTCGGCGCGGCGAAACTTCCCGACGAGCGGCTCCTCAAGAGTTCCGTTCTCCGAGAGGGAGTTGAGCAGCTCCTCCAACCGCTCCGCGTCGATGCCGAAGCGCGTCGCCCGCTCGGCCAGCTCGTCCATGTCGGCGTAGCCGTCCGCGGACTGTTCGGCGAGCTGATCGAGGATTTCCAGCAGTCGCGCTTCGAGTCCCCGGGACCCCCCGGAAGTGGGTCGGGGAGCTACGGAGGCCGGGACCGGGATCCGGCGCACTGCGCTAGGGCCCGGCGTCGTCGGCGGCTCGCGGGAGGGGCCGCTGGGGGCGTCGCCGTCTTCTGCCGATGGACTTCCGACTGCGACCAATACCGCACGCAGTCCCTCGTAGTAGGGAGTGAAGTTTGTCGCAGGATAGCGCTGCAGCGCCGCACGGGCTCCCCGAACCCAGTACGGTGACGTACCGGCATTCGTGAGGTCAGAGTCCGACGCCGCCGGTTGGTCTCGAAGACGTTCGACCAGCCGCATGCGTCGGAGAGTTTGGGTCGCCGCCTCGGCGAGCAGGCTCCGGTACTCGTCGTCGGGAACCGGGCGGATCCCCTCCGCACGGAGCGAAGGAAGCGGAGGACTGGACGCGCCGTGGTAGAGTGCCGACTTGCCGATGAGGAGGACCCGAGTGGGAGCCGTGATGGACTCGAGGTCCTGCAGCCCTTGTGGCTGGAACGACCCCGCCGTGACCGAGACGACGCCCGTCGGGTCGGACAGGCGGGACCGGCGAAAGGAGCCTCCGGCAACGGTCCGTGACGGTTCCGGTGGGGATAGCATACCCACAATCGCGACGCGGTTCATCCGGGCGCCTAGCGGAGAGACGAGGTAGGAGGCCGCGCGCTCCCCGGAGCCACGTTCGGTCTCGAGGGAGCCCTGCAGCTCCTGAGCCAGCACCCGCCAGGCCAACTCCCGTCCGGTCATCGCAACCGTTCCGAGAGCGCGTGCGACAGCGCCGCGACCGCCGTACGCGGATCTACCTGAATCGGCTCGATGCCCGTCGCAGCCACGGACAGCCCGAACTCATCCACGCGAGTCCCGCCACTTACGCGGAACCGCTTTCCCAAGAGACGCCGGCGAAGTTCCCCTTCGACGCGGGCTTCGGTGGAGTCCGACCGGACCATTTCTAGCGCTTGCGAGAGCGTGAGACCGGATACCTGCTCGGTCGCCTCTTGGGGGAGGCTGACGGTGGCGGCCCCTGTCCCGTCATCGAGCACGAGGCGGGCCCGAAGGTCGGCGACGCCGGGTACGGCCCCGTGAATGCCACACGTCCCGGCCCGCAACGCTCGAGCGCACGTCGGGCAGCGGCGCACGATGCCGCTGGGCGGGGCCAATCCGACCGCCAGCCCCTCGATCGTCACGAGGGCGCCGGTGCCTCGTCCCTCAGCCACCCCAATAGAGAGGAGAGCGTCGGCCGACTTTGGAGACGATGGGACCGCATCGGGTGGCAGGCCTTCCACGTGACTCCGCTCGTCCAGCGTGACCTCCGGGACTCCGCGGAAGAGCCGGACATAGCCTCCCATCACCCGGATGACGTCCCCGGGCTTGAGTCGGAAATCCACCCACGCCGTGAACGGAACGGTACCGCTGCCGTCGGTCAGATGGCCCGAGTAGATCGTTCGGCGTTCCTCCCGGACGGTGACCGTCCGCGGTGAAACGTCACGGACCCGGACCTCCAGTCGAAAGGGGTCGTCCTGGAGCGCGAGCTCAGAGACCCGTCGCAGCGGGACGGAGCGCGGATCCACGCTCGGCAGCTCGAGTTCACTGGCCGGTTCGATCTTCGTAGACCAGCCGAAGGAGAGCTCGGCACGCGCTCGGAATTCTCGGACCTGCGCATTGACCGCCCGAAGTACGGTTCCCCGGTCCACGCCCTCCGCCGGCGGGTCCCACCACGTGAACCGGACCGTAGCCGTTCCGTCGCTGAGGAGGCCACTCAGCACGCTGCGTCGTCGTCCATCCGTCCGAGTCGTGACCTCCCGCCGGGACAGAGCCACGATCCGGCCGAGGATGTGAACCGGAGGCAGACCGGCGCGAAGGTCCTTGAGCCGGATTTCCGGCAGCGATCCTGGTTCGGCCGTGGGCTCCATGCTTTGCCGGCCCGCGAGGAAGGCGGGTGCCTTAGGCGCTTCGGCGCTTGGCCGTCCCATCGGAACGCCGACGCAAGCCTTTTGGCTCCCACTCGTCCCCAATCATCGGATGGCTCCGTCCTTCCAGGCGCGGGTTGACAAGATCCTCCGGGTGCGCAACTCGCTGCTGTGTGTCGGACTGGATCCAGATCCTGCGCAATACCCCCGCGAGTTCCGCTCCGTCTCCCGGAGTACCGCGTCCCGCCGGTTTCTGGACGGGATCGTCCGCGCAACCTCGCCGTTTGCCGCCGCGTACAAGATGCAACTGGCTCACTATCTCAGCCTCGGTTCGGATGGGCTAGACCTGCTCGAACGACTCACGGGGCGGATCGGTCCGACCCGGCTCCGGATTCTGGACCTCAAGGCGAACGATATCGGGAACACCATGCGCTTCTACCGGAGCGCCGCGTTCGACCGCCTCGGATTCGATGCCGTGACGCTCACGCCCTGGGTGGGGTGGGAGACGCTCGAGCCATTCGCCGAAGACCCCGAACATGGATTCTTCGTGGTCGCCCACTCCTCGAATCCGGGCGCACCGGACTTTCAGGAGATCCCAACTCCGCGCGGAGCGCTCTGGCAGGCGGTGGTGACCGAGGCGAAGCGTCTCTCCCAAAAGCAGCACAACGGCGGCGTGGTCGTGGGCGCGACCTATGCGGATGCCGTCCGCGTCGCGCGCCAGCTCCTGGGAAACGAGTTCCCGATCCTGGTCCCGGGGGTAGGGGCCCAGGGCGGCGCCCTTTCGACGACCGTCCGGGAGGGGGTCGACGCCCGCGGGCGTGCACTGTTGGTCAACTCGTCGCGGAGCATTCTTTATGCTTCCCGGGGCGCCGACTGGGCGGTCGCCGCCCGGGCCGAGGCGGAACGGCTCTCGGGCCAGATCAACCAGCTGCGCGCAGGCCTTCGTACACCGTGAGCAGCTGTCGCGCGACGATCTCGAGACTGTAGCGCTCCTCGGCGCGCTTCCGAGCAGCCGCACCCATCACCTGCCGCCGGGCCGGGTCGTCGAGGAGCTCCAAGATCTTGGAGACGAGGTCGCGAGCGATCAGCGGTTCCACGAGCAGGCCCTCGTGGCCGGGTTCGATGACCTCCCGGACCCCGGGCATGTCCGCGATGATGACCGGGAGTCCCGAGGCCATCGCCTCGGCGACCACCAGACCGAAGCCCTCGAGTCGGTTCTGAGAGGGGAACACGAAGATGTCCGCGGCTCGAAGGTAGTACGGTAGCTCCTCGTCCGTCACGGAGGTGCAGAACCGAACCCGGCCCTCCACGCCGAGCCGTCGAGCGAGCGCCTGCAGATCGGCGAGACGAGGTCCGTGGCCGACGAGCAGGAGCGCCACGTCGGCCGGGAGGTCGCGCAGGGCGCGGAGGATCACGTCGACGCCCTTGTGTGGCACCAGGCGACCGGTGAAGGCCAAGACCCGGTGTCCCGTGAGGCCGAGACGCTCCCGGACGGCCGAGCCGTCGAGGTCGGGGCGGAATCGGCGCACGTCGACCGCGGAGGGCACGATCTCGAGTCGCCGTCCCCGAAGAGCACGGGAGGTGCTGGCGTAGCTTCGCGTATGCGCGATGATTCGATTAACGCGGTCCAGCGTCGGAGGGAGGAACAAGGTCGAGTAGAGGCCGGTGAGCACCGATCCCACCGCGCCCTCGAGATACAGGTCGCAGTGATACGTGAGGCAGCGAGGCACTTCCCGGCGGCCCAGTCCCCGGACCGCGAAGTACGAGGTTAGCGGCGGGGGGAAATGCAGGTGGAACACGTCGCCGGGGACCGAGGCGATCAGTCTCCGGGTCGCCGGTGCGATCGGAGTGTTGTAGACGACGGCCCAGCTCTTGGCCCGCAGGATACGATACCCCTCGAACTCTTCCGTGAGCGGAAGGGAACTGTCGTGGCGGGACGTGACGACGGTAACTTCATGCCCCAGCCGCGCGAACTCGCCGGCGAGCGACCGAACGTGACTCTCCACCCCGCCCGCGTGCGGGTAGAAGAACGGGGTGATCTGTACGATCCGCACAGGCGGTAGGGAGAGGGCCCGGGGTTTACAAGCATCGCCCGACCCGGAAGGGGTCAGGCCTCGGTAGTGGGAGATCGCGAGGGCCCGGACTCCCGCGTCTGCAGCATCTCGCCCGGGGCAATGGACGCGATGTCCACGCCCTTCATCGGCTCTCCGAGCCCCGCCGATACCCGTGCGAGCAGCTGCGGGTCGTCGAAGTGCATCGAAGCTTCGACGATCGCCCGAGCCACCTTCGTCGGGTGCTCGGCCTTGAAGATCCCGCTTCCGACAAACACGCCGTCGACCCCCAGGAGTCGGCAGAGCGCCGCGTCGGCCGGGGTCGCAATGCCCCCGGCGGCGAAGTTGACGACGGGCAACCGGCCGAGCTTCCGGACCTCGTCGAGAAGGGCGACCGGGACCCGTTCCCGCTTCGCCCAGTCGACGAGCGTCGGGCGGGAGAGCTTCTTCAAAGCCTGAACCTCGTCATTGACGGTCCGGATGTGCCGCACCGCTTCGATCACGTTCCCCGTTCCGGCCTCCCCTTTGGTCCGGATCATCGCTGCCCCCTCGTCGATCCGGCGGAGTGCCTCCCCGAGGTTCCGAGCGCCGCAGACGAACGGGACGGTGAACCCCTTCTTGTCCACATGGCGGAACGGATCCGCCGGGGTGAGGACCTCGGACTCATCGATCATGTCCACTTCGAGCGCTTCGAGGATCCGCGCCTCGGCGGTGTGTCCGATCCGGCACTTTGCCATGACCGGTATCGACACGCGCTCCTGAATCTCCTTGACCTTCCGGGGGTCGGCCATCCGGGCCACGCCACCCATCGCGCGGATGTCGGCCGGCACCCGCTCCAGAGCCATGACCGCGACCGCACCAACCTCCTCGGCGATGCCCGCCTGGTCGGCGGTCGTGACGTCCATGATGACGCCGCCCTGCTGCATCCGGGCGAACCCGCGCTTCACGAGTTCACTGCCGAACCGCAGACCGGAGAGATCCTCGGACATGTCTCTATGACGTCGAGGGTCCGGCCCTATATGACGCTGGGGAGAGTCGAGGGTTGTCACGGGGTCAGATCCTCAAACGCCGCTTGAGTGCGGCCGGCTCTTTCGGAACCTTCACCAGGGCAGAACCAGGTCATTCTGGACCCCCCCACTGGACCTTGGACCCGGAGGCTTCGCTGGCCGCGTCGCCTACGAGCCGCCGAGACCAGGAATAAATGCCCGGCCCCCTTGCCACCGGCCATGCCAGAGTCGCTCAAGGACCCGGTCTGTGGGATGGCGGTAGACCCCCGACACGCGGCCGCGAAAGGAGAGTATGCGACCGGGACGGTCTACTTCTGCTCTACCGGCTGTAAGACGGCGTACGACCGGCAGCATCCGTCCTCCCGATAGTCCAAGGCTCCGTCGGCGGCGCCGATAGATTCAAAAGGAGCTTGCGACAGAGTCGTTCGGCGCTTGACCGCGGCCCAGCCGCGGTGGAGGTCGGACATGAAGCGCCGGATTCTCGGATTGCCCCTCGTCGTCGTCATGGGCCTCGTGCTGTGCGCCGCAGTCTCGGCCGCAAACATCTGGGGGGCTCCCGACTCTCCTGCCGCCGCCCATCCTGCCGTTGCGGCGAGTCTCGAGCCCGCCGTTCCGTTGACCTCGGCGAGTCTCTCGATCTCCCCCGGCACGATCGACCTGGGCCAGGGCATCGCGATCCAGACCACTCCAAACGGGGGTACGGCGCCCTACACGTACGAGTACTTCGGTCTCCCCGGCGGCTGCAATGTCGACGAGGCGCAGAGCTTCCAGTGCACGCCGGATCAAGCCGGCACTTTCTCGGTCTACGTCAATATCACGGACGCCAATGACAACCAGACCAACAGCAACGCGGTCGGTCTGACGGTGGACGCAAGCCTCGCGGCGAGTCTTTCCGTGAGCCCGAGCACGATCACCGAGGGCCAGAGCCTTGAAATTTCCACGAGCGCGAGCGGCGGCTCGGGCACGTACGCGTACGAGTATAGCGGGCTTCCGGACGGTTGCCAGGGCTACAACTCGGCGAGCTTCTCCTGCACGCCGTCGTCGACCGGGAACTACAATGTCGACGTGAACGTCACCGATACCAACAACGGCTACGTGATCAGCAACAATCAGAACATTCAGATCAACTCAGCCAACAATGGCGGGAGCGGCGGGAGTGGTAATGGCGGCAGCGGCGACCAGGGTAGTTCCAGCGGGAACAACTCGTCGAACCCGTTCGCGGACCTTCTGAGCGGTTTCAGCGGCATCCTGTCGCTCGTCATCATTTTCGGGATCGTGGCCTTCGCGACCTGGATCCTGCTCATCGTCGGTGTCTGGGTCGTGGCCGTGGTCCTGATCCGGCGGTTGCCGAAGAACGGGGCGGCTCTGCCCGTGCCCTCCGCAAACGTTGCGAAGTGCAGCTCGTGCTCGGCGTCAATCCCCGGGGGTAGCAAGTACTGCCCGGAGTGCGGGGCGAGCATGGCGCCCAAGGCCAGCTAACGTCCTCTGGTCGTGAATTCGCCCCAGGCGCCGACGGGTTTCCTGGGGCTCCCGGGTGACGACGGATACTTCCTCATTGCCGGTATCCTCGTCGCGGCGGTGGTCGTCGCCGTCGGGTGGGGGTTCCGCAGACAAGCCGCGCGCACGGGCGCTCCCCCAGGCGGACCCCGGCCGACGAACTCGCCCGCGGCCACCGGAACCGCGGCCATGGGACGCGTGACCTGTCCTGGATGCGGCGCCAGCAATCGCGTAGGCGCCAAATTCTGCGACCAGTGCGCGGGTCCGCTCCCTCCTTCGTAGGGTCTGGCAGCTTGTCTGGGCCGGTTGGACGCGCCCCGACCCGTCGGAGCACGGCTGATCGAACCCGACGAGGCCAAATGAGCGCTCGACTCGGGCCACCCGTCCGATGACCCGTCGTCTCGCCGCCGTGATGTTCACCGACATCGTCGGCTTCACGAAGCTGGGCCAGCAGGACGAGGGGGCCGCGCTCCGGTTGCGCCGGGAGCATCAGGCGTTGCTGCGCCCGATCTTTGCTCGGTTTTCGGGCCGTGAAGTGAAGACGCTCGGGGATGGCTTCCTCGTGGAGTTCGCGAGCGCCGTGGAGTCGGTGCAGTGCGCGGTCGAGATCCAGCGCGCGGTCGCCGAACGGAACGCGTCGGTGGTCGCCGAGGACCGGCTTCTCCTACGCATCGGCATCCACGCCGGTGACGTCGTGGAAGAGGACGGGGACGTGGTCGGCGATGCCGTCAACGTCGCGTCCCGGATCGAGCCGCTCGCAGAGCCGGGGGGCGTCTGCTTCTCGGCGACGGTCTATCAGCAGGTACGCAACAAGCTACCCATCGTCATCGAAAAGGCCGGCTCTCGGATCCTGAAGAACGTTCAGGAACCGGTGGAGATCTATCGGATCAGTCTCGGGCCGGCGCACACGGCCGTCGCCCCGTCGGTCTCGAGCCCGGCGTCCCAGAACCTGCGCCTCGCGGTTCTACCGCTCTCGAATCTCAGCGCCGAGCCCGCGGACGAGTTCTTCGCCGATGGCTTGACCGATGAGCTGATCTCGCGAGCTGCCCAAGTGCCGCGGGTCCGGGTGATTGCCCGAACGACCGTCCAGCGGTACAAGGGCTCTCCGAAGTCGATCCGGGAGGTGGGCCAGGAGCTGGATGTCGGAGTCGCGCTCGAAGGCAGCGTGCGCAAATCGCAGAACCGCGTACGGATCGCCGTCCAGCTGATCGATGTCCGGTCCGAGGAGCCGATCTGGTCCATGCGGTACGACCGGCCCTTTGACGACATCTTTGCGATCCAGGACGACATTGCGGGACAAGTGGCGAAGTCCGTCGCCGCCCACCTCGTGGGCCCCTCGGCCGACACGCCATCGGGCCGTGTCTCCGCCCCTCCCGACACCACAGACATGGAGGCGTACTCGATGTTCCTCCACGGGCGGAAACTGACGGGGGAGCGAGGGTCGGTCGAGTCGATGCGTCTCGCGGTCTCCCTCTTCGAGGGGGCGGTCCGTCGGGACCCGAAGTTCGCTCGAGCCCGGGTATTCCTTGCGGAGACACTCCTGTGGCTCGCCACCGAGGGGCTCATCCACTTCCGCGATGCCGAGGACCGCGCCCAGCGGGAGCTCCAGGCGGCGCTCGAGATCAACGACGAGATTGCGGAGGCTCACTCGGTCCTCGCCGCACTGTACCTGGGATCGGATCGGTTCGCCGAGTGCGAGCGAGAGGCCCGTCGGGCGATCGAGCTCAACCCTAGCCTGGCCGACCCGTACCGGTGGTTGGCGCAGCTCGCCGCCGGCGACGGCAAGATCGACGAGGCCATCCGGCTGCTCGAAGCCGCCCGGGGGCTGAACCCGGAGGACGTCAACGTTCTCTCCTTCTTGGGGCGGGCATTGGCCTACTCCGGGCGGGAGGAGGAGGCGCTCGCCTTCTGGGCGGCGACGAAGGATCGGATCCAATTCCGGACGAATGCCCACCTGAGCGAATACTACCTCGGGAAGGGAGAGCTCGCGAAGGCGGAGGAGACGATCCGCGAACTGGAACGGATCCGACCCGAGAGCCCTTGGACCTTCGTGTACCGCGGGTTCCTATCGGCACGCCGGGGCGACCCCGCCGCCGCGCGACGCGACATCGAGCGGCTGGAAGCGAGGGCCCAGCAGGGCGAGATGGTCGTGTTCTTCATCGGCTTTCTGCACTACGCCCTCGGGGAGATGGACGAGTTCGTCGCGGACATGGAGGAGGCCTTGCGGCACGGTGTCCTTCCGCTCCTGGAGCTGCTGTATTCCCCGCTGTACGCCTCCGCGCGTTTGGACCCCCGGGTTCAGGATATCCTCCGCAGACAACGCCAGCGCGGAACTCCGCCCGCAGCGCCCGCGACTTCGACGGGCTCGCCGGCCGGTTGAGACGCGTCTCGCGGGCCGGGGGAGGCGCCCGTGCTGGGATTCG